>JAFEGS010000640.1 GCA_018239705.1 Verrucomicrobiota bacterium
GGCTCAATCAAAATCACAATGTAGAGTAAAAAGGTGAGGAGATCGGCTACATCTAAGCTGCCTTTGACGATAGTGACAGCCCCGAAGATAACCACTGCAGCAGTCATCAGTTGGGTAAGTGTGAGTAGGCCATTGTAGAAATAGGCCTCGTTTTTGTAGCCATCTCTTCTACTATCAACAAAGCCCCTGTTTTCATCGTGGAATTTCTTGTTCTCAAGCGCTTCATTTGTAAACGACTGCACCACTCTGATCCCTGCCAGTGTATCCTCAACTTGGGCATTAATGGTGCCGATCCGGTCTCTACTCCGTCTTAAGGCATGATGCATTTTTCTACTGAAGTAGAACCCGTATAGGCCCATGATGGGCAGGAAAAGAAAGGCGATGAGGGCAAGCTGTACATTGATATTTAACAAGATGATAAATGCCCCGGTAAAGTTGAGAAGGGCAATGACGATATCTTCAGGGCCATGATGGTAGAGTTCAGCCAGATCAAAGGTATCGTTTGAGATACGTGTCAGAAGCTCTCCTGTTCGATGGTCATCATAAAATTTGAAGGAGAGCTTTTGGTAATGTGCAAACAGTTCATTGCGCATATCCCTTTCCATAAGAGCGCCCATCATATGGCCCTTATAATCAATAAAGGAATGGCAGAGAGCGTGGATAGCTACCAAGGTAAGCATAATGGCGCCCACGATATAAATTTCGCTCAGGCTATCTGGATTTTTCGTGATATACCTGATGCATAGGGGGATGGCGAGGAGGGTGCCTGATACGACGATAGCGCATGCCATGTCAGCATAGAAGAGACCGAGGTAAGGCTTATAATATGATAAAAATTTCTTAAATCTTAGGTTCATGCATGTAATTTAACAAAAATGCTTTTTACTTTGCAGCCTTTACGGCAAAGAGGATGGGGAGAGCTACTACCTGTATTCCGAGGGAAAAGATCACTAATGAAACTACGGAAATGTCATATAAGAAGCCCATTAAGGCACTTCCTAGAAACCAAGAGATGCCAAACCAGATGTTCATGATCCCATAGGCCGTACCTCTTTTGTCCATGCTGACAATATTGGCTACGACTGCACGCATAATTGACTCTTGAGCGCCAAGGCCTATGCCCCATAGTACCATGCCAATGAGGGCAACATAAAAGCCGTCGATGAATACAAGTGGTGCAAAGAGAGACGATACTGCAGTTGCAAAGATGAGAACAGATAGTCCTTTTTTATCGAAAAGACGACCAAAAATAAGCGCAGAAAGGCCTGCAGCGGCCATTGCAACCGCAAAGAAAATGGGAACCCAGGCGTCTTTAATAGTAGTTAATTTTTTAAAATGAAAAGCGATTAGGGGAAAATCAACATATCCTGCAGCTACGCAAGAGATAGCCGCTATGTAGAGCCAAAATGTTTTTGTTAACCCTTTAGTTTTTATTGCAGGGTTTTCTACTTCTAGGTCTTGCGGACGTGGGTAGAGGAGCTTTGCGGCAGCTAACACACTGAGGGCACAGAGTGCGGGAATTAAGAGCATGCCAAAGCTCATCTGGTAGCTGCCATGGTAATAGAGAACAGTGCTTACAAGTAAGGGACCAATGATGGCGCCTATTTGGTCCATTGCCTCATGCAGACCAAAGCCCCAGCCTCTGCCGGTTGCATAGGTGGCATAGGAGAGCATGGCGTCTTTAGAGGGGCTTCGGATGGCTTTGCCGAAGCGCTCTAGAATAATGAGTGCTGCTGCGAGCGGCCAGTTGCCCGCAAGGGCAAGTAGAGGAACTGCGAGTAGGTTAATCGCATATCCAATACAGGTGATGAGCCAGTATCGGCCCGTTTTATCGCTTATGCGCCCTGAGAGAAGTCTCATGCCGTAGCCAACAAGTTCTCCAAAACCGCTAACTATGCCTACAACAGCACCGCTGGCACCTAAAATAGCCAAATATTGCCCTGTAATGCTGCGCGCACCTTCATAGGTCATATCTGCAAAAAGGCTCACAAAGCCAAACAGGATGACAAATTGTACGGCTGTACGTTTCTTGATAGGCACTTTCATCTACTCTTCTAGCATGTATTGATAGAGTCGAGACATACTTACCTCAAGCTGTTTTTCCACTTCTTTGACCACTTCATCCGTAGCCTTGGTAAAATAGGGAAGCTTGCAGTAGGCTTTTGTGAGTTCATTGAGCGAGCCCTCTTCGTCCACAGATTTGAATGGAATGAGCCAGTAGCCTGCAAGAAAGCGAAAATCGATCCGGTTGTTGTTATAGATCAGCATGAAGGCAGCTCGCATAGTGGGCTGGTAGGTTTTGCCCTCGAAGGACTCTACAATGATCTCATCGGAGGCGTAGTACTTTTCAACAAGGAAGGTGTCAAAGCGATCTTTGTACCAGTGGCTGTACGACTTATCTTTATCCTTCTTCAAAGCGTCACTTTTTTGTAAAATGTATCGCAATGTGCTATCCAGATCTTCTTTTGAAACGATGATAACACCGTTTCCTTCAAAAGCTCCTCTTGGTTTTATAACAAAACGATCAGCAGGAATGTCGTTCATGATAGTCTGTGCAAGAGTTTCACTGTATTCTTTTGGATAGAGGCCCCATTCAGGCTTCACTTTTGCAACTATCGGATCGCGATTAAATAAGCGGCTCATCTTGTACTTGTCGATCCAGTAGGGGTAGGTAGGTGCTCCTGTTACGATGATTCCAGGGCATTTTTCGTAAAAGTCTGCATAGTTCACAGGTATATCACCACGGATAAAGAGCATTCCCTGGTAGGAGTCAATCGATTCCGGACATTGAGGAGGGATAGCTGCTGCTTGCGAAAAGGCAGGATCTGTAAAGATCTGCAAAGGAGTAGAATGGAGGGTCCATTGAGGAGAATAGTAGAGCTGAGATGCGAGTGCCCTGAAGGCAATGTCAGGATTAACTGCCCACTTCCTCATGGGAAACTCATCAAATATCTGTTCAAATTGAGGAATAATGAGGCCTTGGCCTCCATGAAGAAGCATATCCCCACGAAATATGGACAAGATACCATGCTGGAGCTCACAAATCTTTACTCCATGCTCCTTGCTATACTTGAGGTCTGCTGTAAGGAAGGTAATATCTACAGGGTATTTTGAAGCCGCCTTAAGCGATGCTGCAAACAGAAGTAGTGCAATACATAGGTTTCTCATACGGCGCAGAAAACCAGATAGTTGAATTTTTGTATACAACCATTTTCAGGTATTCATCACAGCGATGGAATAGGTTGTTCTTGTAAAACCAGTTCAAATTTTCGCTTTTTGGCCGGTGTATAACCTGTTTTTGGAGAACTCGCATAAAACTCTAACATCTTGCTGTGCAATAAAGGCAGCGCTATACGTAGCTCATCTTGCACCGCTTGCATAGTTTCCGCCTCCACTGCACAGTAATAGGGAGGCTTGCAAATGTCTTTGTTTTTGTGCAAAAGATCACCCTCGTCATCGAGCGAAAGTGCAGGCGTTTTCCAATACCCACCAAGAAAATGAACCTGATGGCAATGGTTATTGTAGGCCAATACAAATGCCACCCGCATGGTCGGTTGGTACACTTTATTCTCTAAATGAGGGACCATAAGGGGGTCGGAGGTAACAAATTCTTCCACGATGAAACTATCATAAGGATCCTGTTTCCAGGCCGCATAGGAGGGATCGGTACTCTCTGCCAATTTGCCGCTTTTGGTGATGACGTAAAACAGTACCTCGTCCAACTCTTCTCTTGGTATAATGATTACCCCATTTCCCAAAAATTCCCCTCTTGGCTTTATCACGAAAGTAGTACATTGAAGATCAGAGGCAATCTCTTCGGCAAGCTCCTTCGTATAAATTTTTTTATAGCTACCCCACTTTGGTTTAAAAGTAGCGAGCAATGGATCTTCTGCAAATAGCTGTGTCATCTTATACTTATCAATCCAGAGAGGAAAGCTCGATTTATCTATTACAATCATTCCTGGAAATCTCTCTTCGAAATCGGCAATTACGCCTAACTGTGACCAGTTGATATATAAAAAGCCTTGATACGAAGAAAGATCATAAATGTCATCTGCAGGCTGCTTGGCTTGATGCATAAAATTGGGGTCTGAAAGCAAGGTGATGATGTCATTTGGACTTTGCCAAAAAGCAGAGCTAGTCAAAGTGGAAACGAGATTTTTATCTGACACAGAATTGGATACTACCCACCCATGTTCGTTATATAGGGAGAGGATGCGGAGAAATTCTTTATGTATCGATTCCTCCTCCTCACTTCGAAATATATCCCCATTGAACATAGAAAGAGAGGCGTGTTGAATTTCACAAATTTTTACTCCTTGTGTGGAGTTATATTTTAAATCTGCGACCATAAAACAGATATCACCAGGGTATTTTTCTGTAGTATGAACAGAATGCAAAAAGCATGTAAAGAATAGCGCTAGAATAATCCTGATATATGTGGGTATTTTATCACTGTTCATTTGCCTGTTCCTATTTCATATGATGATAGTTGGGTTTTTAATACCAAAAGGGGGCGTTTCATATCGCCCCCAGTACATATCTTTAAGTCAAATATGATATGCATAAGAATGAACAGTCTCAGTCAAGCTGCACTACATTTATTGTGGGATTTGTCAAAAACACGTCTTGCTCAGAAATATTAGTATTACTCAATAGCACATTAACAACGACCGGTGCATTAGTGACCTTGATCAATTGCAATGCATTAAAAGTGAATTCAGGACTGTATTCCGTCTCCACCTGTTCCGGTGTATAAGTACTATATGATGCTATTGGAAATGGTTGCACGTCTACTTTCGGGGCGCCTTCTCTTTCCTCTTCTTCTTCTAACCCAATGTCAAAAGAAAAATATGTGCTTGCACCCGCTGTCGGTTCTGAGACTATTCCGGAAAGGCTGAATAAATAGGTTCCATTTGCATGAATCGTGATCGAAGAACCAGTGACTGTAACATTAGAGCCAACGCTGGTATTTTCTGTAGCAAAGCTTATAGGTGTTGTAAGCTGCCAACTAATGGGTGTGGGTGATTCATTATTAGCAGTATAATAAGAAACTAAATTATTGGTTATGGCCCCAGTGGGTCCAGTAACACCTGTGGCTCCAGTAGCACCTTGAGCTCCTGTAGGTCCAGTCGCACCAGTAGCTCCTGTGTTTCCAGTTATGCCTGTAGCCCCTGTTGCGCCCGTGGCACCAGTGTTTCCTGTAGCACCCGTAGGTCCAGTCGCACCCGTTGCGCCGGTAGCTCCTTGAGCTCCTGTAGGCCCTGTCACACCTGTAGCTCCTGTGTTTCCAGTTCCACCTGTAGGTCCTGTAGCACCAGTAGCACCCGTATTACCTGTGGT
>JAFEGS010000641.1 GCA_018239705.1 Verrucomicrobiota bacterium
GCTACAAGAGAGCGGTGGGATAGAGAGGGGCGGTTTCACGGGTTGAACTCTACCTATCACGCAAAGTGGTACAGCCCCCAAGCAGGACTACGGGGAGAAATGGGCATAACAGAGAAGGCATCTCTTTTTGGTCAATATACCTTTCTCTACCCGCTTAGGTTTACTGCAAAGGCCCATTGGAACCTCGGGATGCAGCACCACTTCAGCCATTACAACAAAGCATTTCGTTCATTTGGCAGTATTGCAACGCTTGGCTCCCAGTACAGATGTACAGACCGCTTGTCGATTAAGGTAGAAGTAGAGTATCTCTATTTGCGCGCACGAGGCGGCAGGTCCACCATTCACCACAACAGCCCCATCCGAGATGCTAAAAGGATTGCCTCAGAGGTTCGCTGTAGCCTCGTTTATGCTTTTTAGTGATGGACTGGATTTGTTGAGGGCATCGAATTTGCGTACAAGCTCCATAACCTCATCCTCACTCGCCTGCCCGGAGTGAATCTTCATCTTTATCTGCTCTTTTTCCAGCATCCAGTTGCGCTCTTTGATCCTTAAAATGGTCTCTGCTATGCCCTCTTGAGCCTTATCGCGATTAATTTTTTTATTTGTAATCTCTGCCAGAAATGGCTGCAGCTCTTCGTCATCGACCTCTGACGCCATCAGCAAAAGATCCAAATGGCGGCTCTCCTCATACATCTTCAGCACATACAGGTACATCTTTTGTGCAACGGGAACATAAAAGTCGCTCTCTGTGAGGTTCTGGCGACAAAGTGCCGAGACAGAGCTGCCGCATAAGACCAGCCAGCGCAGAAGATCTGCTTCCAAGACTCTATCCGGATTTACCTGCCCAGTCGCTGAGGCCGCAGCCGATCTTTTAAACTGGTAGGAGGGCGAAACAATACCCCCCACGCCTAAAAGTTCTTCCGGGACTTTTGTAAGATGGGCTAGCTTTTTCAGACTTTCATGCACCATCACCGGGTCATCCCATTCACGAATGCTCTGCACAGCCTTAATAAGCATCTGGTTTTTCTCCGCCGGAGAGTCGCTCCTCATATCTTTTGAGAGCCTTTCGACAAAAAAATGGAGGTAATCTTGCGCCTGCATCAGCACATCCATAATGCCAAGAGGGCCTCTCTTTACTAAGACCGTATCGGGATCACTAGCCGGAGGAAACCTTCCTACAAGCACCTCTACGCCCTTTCGCTGGAAAAGATTGCCCACTTTAAGGCTTGCCTCTATTCCTGCTTCATCGCCATCGAGAAGGAGAAAGACGCGAGTCAACCCAAGCTGTACAAGCTCTCGAACGTGCTCTTCGCCAAATGCTGTTCCCATTGCCGCTACAGTGATATCAAAGCCGTGGAAAATCATCCGAAGCGCATCGAGCCCTCCTTCCACCACTATAGCCTGCTTTTGCTTGATAATGCGACGCCTCGAGGCGTGCATCCCAAACAGTACTCTCGATTTTTTGAAGAGTGGGGTCTCTTTGGTATTGATGTACTTGCCTCCAAAAGTCTCCTCGCGAAACTTTCTGGCTGAAAAGCCAAGGCTTGCACCGGTAGGGTCAAGAATGGGGAACATCAGCCGCTGGCTGAAAAAATCGCGCATACGGCCATTTCGCTCGGCAATCAAGCCAGTTTCAAGAAGAATATCGTCAGTAAATCCGGCCTCCTGCATAACCTTTCGGAATAGCCCCTCCTGCTTGGGAGCAAGGCCAACCTGAAAAGCTATAATAAAATCGAGCGAGATGGATCTACGAAACAGGTAATCAAGCGCCTCTTTTCCCTCTTGTGTGTGCAGTAAATAGCACTGATAGAATCTTGTGGCTAGCGCAGTGGCCTCTTTGAGGCGAGAGCGATTGGTCTCTTTTGCATCAAAACCACCCTCCACTTTCTCAAGAGGCACCTGAAACCGCTCTGCGAGCTGCTGGACAGCTTCAGAAAATCCAAGCTTGAGATGATGCATCAAAAATTGAATAGCATCGCCATGCGCCCCACAGCCAAAGCAGTGGTAATGAGAGTCTCCCTTATTAACAACAAATGAGGGGCTTCTTTCATCGTGAAAGGGACATAGCGCCTTAAAAGCAGCACCTGCTCGCTTTAACTGGATATATTGGGAGAGAAGATCAGGCAGATCAATACGCTGACGAAGAACTTCTAGACTTTCTTTGGTAAAACGAGCCATGTATCCCCATACCGTAATAGAGGAATAATAGCACAATTGGGAGTCTCGCGCAAGCGAGCTCCCATTTTATACGAGATCTTACAGAAGTTTTTTGATACTGATAAAGGCTGTTGTATTGCCGTTATCGCAGTCAGTATTGAATAACTGAATGCCATTTTCGTCTGAATTGGCAGCAGTAATCGCAATAGTGGTTCCTCCGCTGACTGTCTGTATGAGAGCCGCGGTCACCCAAGCAGCAGCGTCTACTTCTTCCTCGTTAAAGGCTGAGGCATTACTTACTTGTGAGCCGGAAACCTCAGTACCATTTATTTGCAAAGCGATTGAAGCACATGGGTCATCATTAAACGTATCGCACTCGCTATAGCCGGGAACAAGGCAAAATACCCCAGTAAATCGAGCGCCGTAAATAATTTCATAGGTACCAGGCTCTACCACTGTGAAAATGCCTGTCGAGGGATTATAGGAAACACCATTGTTGATGTTAAGCACAGTATTGAAAATAATAGGAGCACCTGTAGCTACGATCTGCTCGTTTGCACTTCCATTAGCTACTGCAGATGCGTATGCAGGACGGCTCTTTTTTTCGCAGCAGACTACCTTACAGCCGTGGCTTTTTGAGCGGTGGCAGTCACGATTAGCTTCTTGCTTCACACGGTGTCCGGCATCTTTTTTCTTATGAGCGTGACCTGCAAACAGGCTCGCTCCCATGCTCACACTGAGCATGCCAAGTAATAACAATTTTTTCATAAGGTGCTCTCCTAAATAACAATTTTCGTTATTTCCGCAGAAAACCTGATATGATATTTTTTGTAAAGAGAGAAAGAGGTTCGCAAAAGCGAACCTCCCAAGGTATACGAAATCTTACGAAATCTTTTTGATGCTAATAAAGGCTGTTGTATCGCCGTTATCGCAGGGTTCTGCACCCAAGTCCATATTGATCAACTGAATGCCATTGATATCTGCATTGGCAGCAGTCACCGCAATCGTTGTCCCCGAATTCACTGTCTGTATGAGTGCAACAGTCACCCAATCAGATGTGCCTATTTCATCTTCATCAAAAGCTGATGCATTATTCACTTGTGAGCCTGGAACTTCAGTACCATTGATTTGCAAAGCGATTGAAGCACATGGGTCAGTATTGAACACATCGCACTCGCTATAGCCGGGAACGACACAGAATGTCCCAGTAAATCGTGCGCCGTAAATAATTTCATATGTGCCTGGCTCAACCACTGTGAAAACGCCTGTTGAGGAGTTATAGTACACAGAATTGCTGATGTTAAGTAAGCTATTGAAAATAATAGGAGCGCCGGTAGCAACAATCTGCATGTTTGCACTTCCATTAGCTACGGCAGATGCGTAGACAGGGTGTCTTTCTTTTTCGCAGCAGACTACTTTGCAGCCACGGTCTGAGCTTGAGCGTGAACATGCAGCATTCACTTGAGCTTTGGCTTTGGCTTTGGCTTTTCCTTTAACTTCATGCTTCACACGATGTGTAACATCTTTTTTCTTATGTGCATGACCACCTGCAAGCAGACTGGCTCCCATACTCACACTGAGTATGCTCAGCAATAGCAATTTTTTCATAACGAGCACTCCTAAAATAAAGGTTTAAGACATGCCTACAGAAAAGCTGATAGGTAATTTTTTGTAAAGTGCAATTTAATCGATCTGTCTGATACCATAGCCTCTTCATTCATATCTATATAGTACACCATGGAAGAGCTGACCGGCCATATTGAGCATCTGACCTATCACGACGAAGAGACCTTTTTCACTGTCGCACAGCTTCTCTCCCCAAATCAAAAAAAGCCTATCGTTATCACCGGCATCCTGCCTGCTATTCAGGTAGGAGAGACTATTTCCTGCCAGGGCACCTGGAAAAGACATCCAAAGCATGGCATGCAGTTTGAGGTCGAAACCTTTGAACTTCAGCTTCCAACCTGCGCAAGATCTATAGAAAAATTTTTAGCATCGGGAGCACTTCGAGGCATAGGCCCTGCATTTGCTGCAAAAATTGTCCAAAAGTTTGGTAAAGAGACACTTGCAGTCATCGAAAAGCAGCCAAAGCTGCTCAGCCAGGTAGAGGGGTTGGGAGAGAAGCGCACATCTCAACTGGTAGCTGAGTGGATGGAGCATAAGTCGCTCCACGAGCTGCTCGTCTTCTTGCATGGGTATGGCATCACGCGAGCCTATGCCAGAAAGATCCTTCGAGCCTATGGAAGTAATGCCCTACAGAAGCTCAAAGCCAATCCTTACCAGCTTGCCA
>JAFEGS010000642.1 GCA_018239705.1 Verrucomicrobiota bacterium
CCAGCCTTATACGTTTCTTCCCACTTAGCCAGACCCCAATTCCAAGCAAACCGCGCGAGTAGCGCAAGCTTTGCGAAAATAGACTTGTTGTTTATGTGTAGGGTCGATTTGGATCTTATGCGTTCGATTTATCGCTCTCATTGCCAATCGAAACCTTTGTTTGCTTTTGGTGACTAGGGGGTCTTCCCGGCGATTGTGGCATCCTGATAACTATTTTTCAATCAAAAACTCCCACTCGCGAAATCTGTTCATTTGAATAGATATCATCAGATTTGTACAGATTTCTGTGAGCTGTTACGAACCCTCGCTAGCGGAGGGCAGCCTACCTTGTTACTATTTTAATTAAAATGAATTATTCATACAATTTTCCTGTAGGTTTTAGTGGAGGTTCTAAGCTGGTTAAAAATGTCTGTGCTCTGCAAAAGTATCTGTAGCACGAACCAACGCATCTGTCATACCAGGCTCATACTCGTTGTGGGTCCCTCCCTCAACCAAGGTATATTCAACTGCACATCCAGCACTTGTTAGCCTATCCACTAAGTCTTTTGCAATTGACGGCAGGCAAAGGTTATCTTTGGTTCCATGAACTACTTGTATAGGTAATTCCTTCATTCTCTCTAGTCGGCTAGGGTCAAGCAGATTGTAGGTGCGAGCAACGCCATCCATCAATAATGTTTCCCAAATTCCACATGCGCGCTCACTAGGTGTAGTTTCTAGATCATCTTTCATTAGCCTCTCAAATGATTCTTTATTTTTGTATGTATCTACATACTCTTCAAAGGTCACCCAAATGCGCTGGGCAATTTTATCATCATGCAAAACACTAAGGTCGCGGTATGCAGCATAAATCGTTGAAGTATCGTCAAGACTAGCTTCAAGCCCTTTTGATTGAGCATAGTCTACAAGTCGCTGTAAAGCTTCCGGTTTCCAGTCTTCTCCTCCTTGTGCTGCATGCCTCACTCCGTCTAAGAAAAGGGCATTTTCGTTATTAGTCGCAAGAAAAATCCCATGAACAACAATACCTAAACAATTCTCTGCGAACTCTTGAGCATAATAAACTGTCAATGTCGATCCCCATGACCCACCAAAAACAAGCCATTTATCGATGTTGAGATGCTTTCGTATCGCTTCGATATCTTTTGCTAATGTATGAATTGTGACATCTTTAAATATTTGAGAGGGTGTTGTAAAATCCTCAGCAGATGGTTCACAGCCCCAAGTACCTCTTTGCTGAAATACAACAATGCGATATTTTTCTGGGTCAAACCACTGGTGGTCTGTTTCCTCGAATTTGAGTCCAGGTCCACCATGGCAAAATACAACAGGAATGCCATCCGGATTTCCTGATTCTTCAACAAATAGTTTCCAACCATTTTCCACTTCTACCATGGATGTTTTCCGAGTAGTTGGGCGATGCTGCGTTCGAAGAATTGTATCTTGTTTTACCTTAGCTTGGCTGCCTTCTATCATCTCTTGTGTAAAAAGGGGACTGACGAGACCATCTGGTAATCCACTCATTGTAACCACGGAATACCTCCTATTTTTTAAAGTAAGTATATGAAATTCAATGGGGTCTGCTGATTTTTTCTAACAAAAATTCCCAGACAATAATGGTACTATACGTGATACTCTAATTTTAAGACGAGTGTACATATGGAGCTCTACCTGATACGGTCGCTACCGCGACCAGGAAGGTCGCATTTCCTTATACATTTTGAGCCTTCTTTTCTATAAGGACTGCCTACAATATGCTGTAGGCAGATCATCGCTTTTAATGAAAACTCAATTTTTCAATTTTTTTAATAGCATCATATTCCAGCGAGAAAGACCCTTTCATCTCATGAGCCTTAAATGAATCGACTGCTTGGTTGAAAATAAGTTTATTGAAATTAGGCAAACTGTCTAGTTTAAATGTCTTAAGCTTCGCGCAGTCTAGGGTAGTGACTTTCCGAAGGTGTGTAAGCTTCGAAAAGACTAAGCTAGAGAGTGACTCCAGGTTTTTGAAGGTAGTTTCTTGAAGATCGGGGAAGCTCGAAGCATCGAATGCAGAAAATTGCGGGAAGTCAGCAAGTGTGAGTTTCTGAAGTTTTGTAAGTTTGTTGAGCTCTGAAAGATCGATGTTTGGACACTGCTGCAGGCAGAGCGATCGTAGTGAGGTCAGATTCTTATAGGGAAGGGTAGTCAGTCGGGGAGATCCTTCGAGGTGCAGATGTTGCAACTGGCCTATTGGTGGTGCCATAACTATCCCCAAATTGATCTAGCTTTTTTCCTCTCTACCAGAGATTGTTTACGATAAAGCCTATGTATTTCCTCTGCGCTCTCGGCGTGCTCTGCGGTGATTGTGCTGTTAAATTCGCCCATCGCATTGATTATCTAACTATGCAGCAGTAAAACCGGCCTTAAGCAAGGACTGCCCGGCGCTGTAGAAGTGGCGCAGGAAGGTAATGTTAGACAGGTAGTTCATAGGCACAATTCTATCATAAGTGTTCCTGATAGTCAATTTCAAATAAGTTAACTTTTCATGATGTATTTGTAAAAGAAATTCAGTAGGTTGGATTTTTTCCTTAAAACGCCTACAATGTTCCCATTAAATGTATTAGGAGGTGGGTGATGTCAATGGGAATTGGGACCTTTTTTCTGGGACTATCGGTTCACGCATGGGCGTTGGGACCTCGGGAATGCGAAAAACACTGGAGTAAGTTAAAAGACTTACCTCAATTAAAATACTTAGGGAGGCCTGTTTACAAATTTGTTGCTTCCAAGACCAATCCTGTTATTGCTACTGCAGCTAGCTTTCTTGCTGTAGATCTAGTGGTACACCAACTTTTACCACGAATTACCCTTTGTTTTCTGGCGAATGGTTTAAACTCTTGTTGCAATTTTTCTTTAAGTCCCCCTTGCAATTTCATTTGGAATTCTGGAGTGTCTTTAGGTTGGTTGAGTTTTGCTTTACCAGTCATGTATGCTAAGCATGAAAGACAATTTTTAAACCTATCTTCTGTATATGTTTCTGATTTTAAAGCTTAAAACTGAAGTCTAATTATGTTATTATATAAATCATTAAAAGCATTTTTGTGTCTATTTTATTTATTGATAAATCAACTTCTTGAGATAAGAATTTGACATTTTTGATCAACCTGTTATAATTTTATTTTTTCATAAAAATAGGAGTTTTATTAATGAGTGCTACTTCAGATAATTATTCAATCGTTCCATATGCTGCTATGGTCTGTGGAACACTGCTCACTATGAAAGGAATGTACGACGTAGGTACAAATCACCCGGTGCGTGGTCGTATCGAGCTGGGCTTGGGAGCTGCTCTCTGCCTCATAGGTGGAATTGCAGAACGGTATTTGTATGCTCCGAGCGAGCCGACTGACAGACCTTCTTATAGACCCACAGGACAGCCATATGCTCCTAGTGCCCATGGGATTTGGTATGCAGAGCGCAACAGGAAACGGATATTTAATGAGTTTGATGTCTGCATAAAAGGCGCTACCGAACTTGTCAAAATTGTGAGCGAAAAAATATGGGTTTGCTATCCCAATGGGACCCAAGAAACCTGTCTTGTTCCTAATGAAATCTGTCCTATCCCTACTAACGCGAGTTGGGGTATACGATAAGGCTTCTCGAAGTAGAGAAAATTCAATGGGGTCTAGGGTTTTTTCATAGGAAAAAAACCTAGACCCCATTACCTTTTCTATAAAAATATCTCAATAGCTGAGAAGCCTCTTCCAAGTTGGGCGAATCGTAATTTGCATACGTCGACCGTTTTCCTCGATTTCTTCGACTCTTTGCCGCGAGCGCAAAAGCCTTCTTATCATCCGAGCGGCCGATCTCTATCCTACTGTTGATGATCTTACGCAGTTTATCCAGAGAAATAGCTCTATAGAAATTTCTTTACACGAAAAGCCAACGACAGCACAAATTACCAAAAGACTTACCAACTACACAAAACTTGTCACCTATTCCCGTACTCAGATAGAGGAAGGCTACTACAAAACAGTACCGAAAAGAGCTCTCGATTCTAAAAGCTCATCTACATTGTCAGAGCGTGATAATGATATCCCCAAGACTGATGACTACATGATTATTGTGATGAAACCAAGCTTCATGTATAGAGTTTGAGAAGATCTTCCTTGGTTAAATGCTCTTTTTCTTGAGCGTTGTAGTCTGCAGCAATACGGCCTTGCCTCATAAAGAGAAGGCGGTTACCAAACTGCAGCGCATCGCTCAACTGGTGCGTGCAGATAATCGCTGAAGAGCCGCTAAGAGCTAGCCGTGAGGCTGTTAATTCCATCAGGTTTTTCGATATTGCCGGGTCGAGCGCGCTCGTATGTTCGTCCAGAAGTACCAGCTGCGGCTTATGCATAAGGCAAAGGGCTAGTCCTAAGGCCTGACGCTCGCCTCCTGAGAGCCTCTTACATGGAGAATCAATGCGCAGCGCAAATTTTGGATTATAGGCCTGCAGGTACTCGATTGCCTGTATCTTTGTAGGCGTGCAGGCGCCTTTCTGTTTATAGACAGCCATGCAGTAGTTTTCGTAGACGGTGAGCTCTGAAAAGGTAGATAGATCGGGATCTTGGTTCATAG
>JAFEGS010000643.1 GCA_018239705.1 Verrucomicrobiota bacterium
TAAAGCTACAGCCCTGCTTTTAAGGCTCTTTATCCATTCTTCGTCATTATCTTTCTTTGCTTGGACAAAATCATTATCTAAATTTATCTTCTTTGTGCGATAGGCCTCTTCAAAGGACTGCCCCGTACCTGCAGATGCGCTTGCATCGCGCACTCTTTCGAGCTCTCCGAGCTTTTCGCGTAGCTCTAGATCTTTTCTGGTCTGTATTTTCTCCGATAGCCAGCTGACCATACGGCCCGGCGTGACCAGCTCATAAAATACCTGAAGCACATTGTTTTCATTACCACTGAAGGGATCAGTGCCAAGGATTCCCATCCTCTCCTCATACTCGAGGACGTTGCTTAAGCCCAACTCATCCTTGAGCCTCCGCTCATAAGTACTGATCAAATGCACGTTTTGGGTATTTTCTGCGGCTTTTACAAGCACTGCATTCTTGAATGCGCCATTTTTACGTAAGGCAATGATGTTCTTGACCGCATCTTCTAGGTTTGTGCTTCTCGCTGTGGTGTCTTCGAGAAGAGCCAGCACCACTGTGTCGACGCCCTCTTTTTGGCCTGTGGGGCAATGGAGCAGCCCCTCTGTCATCAGCAAAAAGAGGCTGGCACGCTGCTCCGGGTCCTGCAACTGCGACAAGCTCGATAAGATAAACGACAAGGATTTCTTGAGAGCCGGCTTTTTATCTTCGTTCATTTGCCAGCCCGATTGTTCCCCAGCGGCTAGCGGCATGTCATAGAGCGTCTTGAAATAGCCCGTTAACCTGGGGATAATGTATCCACCAATCTTGCCGGCGTTATCACGCTTATCATCCTCCGCCTCACTCGCATAGTCTCCGGCGAGTAGCTCGTACGAGAGGTAGCCTGGTTCCGCCTCATCGTCGAAATTGAGTCTGCTTACCACTTTGGCAAATTCGTCCAGAAACACACCCCCATCTTCGATGGTTTGAGTTGGGATTTCCGGCAGCTTAGTGCCTGCAAGTTTTTCTCGATTGATGCGCTCAGGAGCCGCGTCGAGCTTTCCGTACACCTCTTCTTTTGTCGTATTTCGGGGCATGAGCTGTATGCTCGGATTGTCGAAAACGACACGGTTGCCAAAGCGCTGTCTTAGTTCTTGACGGCCAAGAGTAACTTCATTCTCACCTTGCGCTAATATGGGGTTCCTCCCAAGATCTATAACTTGAAGATTCCGCAAGTTTCTAACCTCGCTCGGTATACCTGTAAGCCTATTGCTACTGAGCGTGAGCCTTTGAAGATTTGGTAGATTGCCTATCTCGGGTGTGAGGGTCATTAGTATGTTTCCTTCGAGATGAAGGGCTGTCAGATTTGTCAGATTGCCTATCTCGGGTGGGAGAGTCGTTAGTCTGTTGTAGGCGAGAAAAAGACCCATCAGCTGTGTCAGATTGCCTATCTCGGGTGGGAGAGTCGTCAGTTTGTTGCACGCGAGCACAACTCTCGTCAGCTGTGTCAGATTGCCTATCTCGGGTGGGATTTGGGCAAGCCCCTTGTGACTAAGAACTAGAGAATTAAACCCAATAACATCTCGTTTGATCTTCGCTCTATCAGAGTCAGATACGCCTAATTTGTCAAGAAAATCGTCTACTTTGCGCTCATAGTTAGCCTTTTGCATTTTGATGACATCTTCGACGCGATGGAGCAAATCACCGGCCGTTTTCAATGGTTCCTGAAGTCCACCTTGCAACCTTTCACAAGACTTCTGAAGTGAGTTCTTAAGTCCCTCGAGATCGTTCGTTTCTTGCTCATCAAGTGAAAGAGATCGGAATTTATCAGCAAGCTCATTAATCTTCTGGGCGATTGCTTCGCTATCGCTTCCTTGATTGACCTGATCAATACTCAGCCTTTCGGTCTCAATACTAAATAGACTCCCCTTCGGTCTTTTGCTCTTCTGGGATACCTCATGAGAAGGTGGACCAAGAGGCTGCTCGCCCCTTCCTGCTGTTGGTTCCATGGCTGTAGTCTCCTATCTGTACTGCTACCTACTTCGTATCTTAATGCAAAAAGAGCATTTATTTAAATAAATTTTTTATAATATGACATTTCTATTTTTCGATATCAAAAATAGCTTTGCAAAATGGCGAAATTTGGAGTATACTCCAAAAAGAGGACCAAATTTTCGGAGTGTACTCCAAATGATACGCTTTATTTATGTAACATTTAAGCGGCTGCTCGCAGAGGTAACATCTACCCATACACGTTATCTATACCACTCGTTTTCTACGCATAATCGCCTTACAGGGCTTGTAGGGCCGCGTGGAGTGGGAAAGACCACCATGCTGCTGCAGTATATAAAACATAAACTTAAACCAAGCGAAAAGGCCTTTTATTTTTCGGCCGATCTTATCTATTTCCAGCAGGCCTCGCTTTTAGAGTTTGTGGCTCACCTCCACGAAGTAGAGGGGTACAATATTATATTTATAGATGAGATTCACAAGTATCGCGATTGGAGTATTGAGCTCAAAAATCTTTATGATTCCTTTCCTTCGCTCAAAATCGTCTTTTCAGGCAGCTCTATGCTTGATCTGGTGCATGGAAGGGGAGACTTATCACGACGAGCAAAGATGTATTATCTCAGGGGAATGTCGTTTAGAGAATATATAAACTTTGTAACAAATCAAAACTATCCTCCGTTTACCCTTGAGGAGCTTTTAACACCTCAAAACACACTTTCATCTATTCCACAAGTACTTCCCATGTTCAAACAGTACTTAGAACATGGGTATTACCCTTTTGTCTTTGATGATGTCCACTCCTACTACGAAAAACTCACGCAAATTATTGACAAAACAATATACGAGGATATTGCCAATTTTTATCAACTGAAGGCGCAAAATCTGTACCATTTTAAGCGATTGCTTACGTTTCTCGGGTCGATTCCACCTGGTGAGGCAAACGTGCACAACATAGGCAATAGCCTTGGCATCGATGACAAAACTGCTGAACACTACCTCTGGATCTTAAATTCGGTAGGACTTGTGAGGTTTTTGTATCCTTATGGAGGCGGCGGGAAGGCTCTAAGCAAGCCCCTGAAGATATGCTTAAACAATACTACCCTCATACACACTCTTAAGCAGTACCACGGTAATGATATTCATATTGGCACCCAAAGAGAGCTGTTTTTTGTGCAGGCCATGCAAGATGCAGGGCACGACCTCTATTTTTCAAACGAAGGAGATTTTCGCACAAATGGGGCAGTCTTTGAAATAGGCGGGAAAAGTAAAAGCCGTAAACAGCTTAAGGGAGTGCCTATCCCCTCATTTGTTGTAAAAGATGATATTCTAACACCCATGCGAGGTGAGATTCCTCTTTATTATTTTGGGTTTCTGCTCTAAATCACATACCCCAGGTGAACCAATAGCTTTCTCACGCCTTCTGGAGTCAGGGCAGCTGTTTCCTCAAGCCCCGGGTCATCGGTAAAGTAGGGCCTCCACCAATCCATATCACTTTGTGGGTCTACTATCTTTTGATCGATAAGATATTCTATCGCCATTTGGCCGCTGATTGGGCGAAAGAGCCCACTTTCCCTCCATTTGCCTTTAGTTAGGGCTATCTGGCTATTTAGTTCTTCACGCTCCTTGTCGCTCAGAGCGGGTCCCTTTGCTTGTTTGATGCCGAAGATCATCCGGATAGCAATAAAATTTTTTGCCTTCTGTACCACACGCTCATGCAACAGTTAGAAAGCCAGCAAAGTCAATAATATGTGAGAAAAATTGTGATTCTAGCACCTGATCATCCACTCCACTTACATGGATGAGAACAGGCATAATAGAAAAATGTTTTGGTCTCTTGAGTCGTTGTATCTTCTCCTTGACCTCCTCAATAATTGTATTTTTGATGGTATCTCGAGAAAATTTGATCTCACACACATACAAAACGTTGTACTTTGTCTGGATCAAATAGTCGATCTGACAGCCTTCCTGTTCAATAGTTTTCCGTTGAAAAAAAGGATTTGCAAAGACAATATCATCCGGCTTTATATTGAGCTCTTGCCACAGTATTTTGCTATTGTTTAAAACCAGATTTTCAAACTGTAGCCCCATGATCGAGTCCCAGGCCGGAGGCTTTGTCATCACCCCTTTTTCGATTTTTTCTCTATTCGGCTTGATATACTTGAGATAAAATCGCGTGTAATTATCTTTTAATCTGTAATTGGAAAACTTCGACACTGTGCCATCTTTGAGATTCCAGGTGGCATCTTGAGCAATAAAGCCTGTTACCTTAAGGTTGTGGAGGTACCCGCTCACAGTTCCTCCTTTTTTCATTTGAAGCACCTCACAAATTTCTTCGATATCAGCTCTTCCACTTCCAAGTTTCTCAAGTATACGCCGATAGGCATCACCTTTTTTTGCAAAGAGGTCGGTAAAAATCTTTTCAAACTCGTCAAACAGCATGCCCTCTTTTTCAAAGCAGAGCCTTCGGATATTTTCATCAGACGACACTGTCGGATCAATCTCTTCAAGGTAGCGAGGTATCCCTCCTGTAACAGATAGAAGTTTGAATTTTTCGTATGCCGACACTAGGGTCTCATTGCTTCTCCAGAAATGTCCACACTCATTCAAAGGTAGCTCTTGAAGGGTTAAATCGAGGGAAATTCTTCCGACAAAGGCTGTACTGCTTAATATGTTCTTTTCAATCCATGTAGACATAGAGCCACTTACTATCATAATAAGCTCCGGATTGAGTCGAAAATACTGGTCCCATGCTGATTTTAACGTACCCAAAAATGTTGGGTCTTTTGATCCTATCCAGTTAATCTCATCGAGTACAATGATGACCCGTCCCTTTTTTGTCTGAGCAGCTAGGTGCCAGAAGATATCACTCCAATCTGTAAGATGTTGAAGACCAGGAATCGTAAAGTAGCGCTGCATCTGCGATACAAA
>JAFEGS010000644.1 GCA_018239705.1 Verrucomicrobiota bacterium
ACCGAGGGTACTACCACAAGTGGCATCACGGAGAGTGATCTTCGCAAAGAGGCCGAAAAGGCGACGCCGCTTGGGCGCATAGGCTATCCTGACGATGTGGCTCTCGTGGCAGGGTTTCTTGCCTCAGATGAGTCTCGCTGGGTCACGGGTGAAATAGTGCACGTAGCCGGCGGCTATCGCTAATCTAATTTGTATTTACAATTTCCTGAGCCGAAGATATAGTCGACTTCTTTTATAGGAGGAGCTATGTCTTCAGTCCGTGGCGCTACGAATGGGCGTCGAGCACTTATTCACAGCCATCTATCACATGCTGCCGATTGTATAAAACAGGGTAACCTGGCCGAAGCGATTACCCATTTGGAGCAGAACGTTCCGCCCTCTGTTATCAATAACCTGCATGGCCAGGTCTATCTTATCGAGAAGGCGGCAGGTCGTATAACGCAAGAGAGAATGCATCGCGACTTTGGGAAGGTGGCCTTCCAAGGACTTCGCGGCTGGGGCATGGCCCATAGCGACAGAATAGCCGCCATCCAGAAAGTCCAGGCGCTTCTTCCTCAAATACTTGAAGCCCAGCAAGAGACTCCTAGATCCTTGCGAAATCGAGAGATCTGTACACTTCGCGACCAGCACTCGAACCTTATCAGTAAAATCCAGACACTTTTTGACGCAAATAGTGCAGCAAGCACAGATGAGGCTCAAGCGTTATTCAGAGCGTTTGCGAGCGATAAAAGTGGCAGTGAACTCAAACGAGCAGTCGATGGCCTTGTAGCCTTGAGAGACGATGAAATGAGGCTACTTAGAGAGTGGCAAAAGCTCGATAAGCTCTCTGAAATTCATGCGCGAGCAGAGGCTGCTTACCGCCATTTGGAGAGAGGTCAATTTGAAAAAGTGGATGATGCACTGTTCGGCATGTCGCCAGCGCTCCTATTTGCAGCCTACTGTAAAAAGTACCCGTTTCTCGAGCCCTACCTCTATCCTTTCCAGCTCCTCACAGAGATCGATATAGAGGCAGAAGGTAGAGCATTAGACAATCGCTCAGCGATCGCAAGAGATCCTCTGCTCAGCAAGGACTATGATGCAATGACAAATACCTGCCAAAAGGCAGAACATGCCCATTTAAATGCCTTTAACGACATCCACATCTTTGATGCGACGCTTGTACCTTTGCGCAGCGGCAGGTTTATCAATGCAAACTATACCATTGTGCACGATAGGGCCTTTATAGCTACGCAAGCGCCCTTGCCCCATACGGCACACGATTTTTGGCAGATGGTTTTTGAGCACAAGCTCAAGACAATTGTGAGCCTCAATGACTGTTTTGACGATATCCGACAGGTCATCCAGTATTGCCCAAATGAGGTGGGTGCTAAACTGCAATTTGGTGATGTTACCGTTCAGCTGCAAGAGCCTATCACAGCAGTGTCTGACCCCGACTGGAAGCTGCCCGGAAGGTCCCACGAGCATGGCATCAAGCATCGAAAGCTTCTCATCACACGAGGCGATCAGGCACATGAGCTTAACCATTTTCAGTACCTGCACTGGCCCGATGGCCATATCCCTGTTGAGCCTTGCGTTATGCGCCTGCTTGACATGGTTGCAGAGTCGCAAGGCAGTGATGATGTGCCCATGGTAGTACATTGCAGAGCAGGTGTGGGAAGGACCGGTCTTTTTATTGTTCTTTACGACCAGTTGATGCGTTTGAGAGCAGGACTTCCTCTTGATGTAAAACAGAGCGTGAGCGATCTTCGAGATCCCATACAGGGGAGAAGCCTCTCCATGATGCAGAACCTCTCACAGTACCAGTTTGCCTACCAGTTCCTCGTGCAGTATATGCAGGGAGTATACGCGCCAGGCTAAGCATCCTTAATCGTTTGATTACGCGAAGCGTTTGGCAGTAGCGCAGCGCCTGCTGCGCTTTTTCTAGATCAACTGAGAGGCACTCACAGCTCTCCCTAACAACTTTTAAGGGAAAGCGCAGCAGGTGCTGCGCACTTCTAAGTAACCAGAAGTATCCTCACAACAGATGTGCGAATTTACGTCAGGCCAACGGCCTGAATTATAAGAGCCCAGGGCATAGCCCTGGGTATGGTATGGAATATATTTTGTAGGCTGAAGGCCTATGTTATAACGAATCTGCTATAGCGCAGACTTACAGTCTGCAATTCCTCCTCACAATCTACCCAGGGCGATGCCCTGGGCTCTTATAATTCAGGCCGTTGGCCTGAGGACTGCGTACTTCCGGATGAGCGGACCGTTACTTTCCGGGATCAGCAGCGAAGCCGCTTGGGGACTCCAAACGCTTCGCGTACATAAACACCCTCTTAGATTCTTTTTCGCTGGACGGCTTCGAGTGTTTCGCAAAAAAGTCTGTTGCTTTGGTGAGCGGTGTTGAAAGGGTAATTGAACATGAATAGAAAAATGCAGTTTTTTTAGAAAATTAATTTGATGTATTGTAACAATTTTGATATAATCATAGCCACTATAATTGAATGTGGCTTGCAACATTTTTTGTGAGCGTCTACTATGGCGAAAAATCCAGTTACATTAAGAGGTTTTATGTTCTATTCTGCCACTTCCGTAGGTCAAACAGATGGCCAAAATACCCTAGTAGCTTATCCTCAGACTTGTATTAGTGAAGCCTATTTAGACACAGTGTTAGCCTGTATCCTAAAGGCCAGCAATTCGTGCTTTCGGCAACCACCTGTTCTCTATAAAATTACTATTGCTATGCGCCGTTTCAATCCCACTCGGGCATCGGAGCTTTTTCAGCAGACGCTTACATCTGCCATAGATTCCGGCTCGAGCGATTGGGATGCAAAAAAATTTGCGAAAATGATCCATCTCACCTCACAATACTCTGAGGAGGATGCGCTGCAGATGATGAAATCTTTGAAAAATGACAGCTTTGGGAAGTGCACGCTTACTTCGTACCTTAAGTGCTATGGACAAAAAAATAGCGCAATGACCGAGCAGTGTGTACAACTATTTGAGGGGTGGAAGCTAACCGACAGAGACTGGGCTTCGTTTGCAGCTGCCTGCAGAGGCTGGGATTTTGAGTACGCTCTTAAGGTTTTAGAAAAGATAGAGGATCTGTCAGTCAGCGTGGGTGAACTTGTTAAAGCAGGAGAGCTGCACAGGGAGCAGATTAGTGATGAGCTCATTGATTCCTATCTTCCGCGCATTGAGAAGAATGATTGGCAACACAGAAGTTATGAGCTCATGCTTACAAAATTAAAACTTAACATCCTTCGAGGGATTGAGGCAGAGGAAGTAGAAGAGTGGATTTTCACTTTTTCCAAGGGGATGCAGAGTGGGAGTCAAAAAGAGGAGGGACTCCGCATACTTGCACAGTACTGTGTAAAAAGGGGCAATATGCAGCGAGCCCTTGACGTTTGTCTCATGAACAAATATCCACTCGATATTTTTGAACGAATTATTACCTCAATCACGCCAGAGCTGCTCGATGTAGTCAGTAGGTTTATTGATAAACTCGAAAGGAAGCAAGATCAGGCCAAGGCGTGGCTCAGCATTGCCTCTCAACTAGCTGTACAGTACCCTGAAATAGTCAGAGAGCGCCTTCCTGCACTGATTGCCAAGGTTGAAGAGTGTCCTAATGGTAAAGAGCTCTACTGGAAGCCTGGAATGGGTAAGAGAAGCGATGCCTATGTTTCTTACGTAAACGAAAACATCGGTCTGATGCACACTGTAATTGAGATCTACCTGAAAGTCGACGCAGTAGAGGAAGCTGAAGGGTTAAAAGACCACAAGCTCTTGCAAATAGATGGTGCAGTAAGCTGCCTCAGACATAAGCTGGCAATGGCCGATTACTATGTGAAGAAGAATCCCGAGGTAGCTGAGAAGTGCTATAGCGAAGCAATTGATATCATGAAGAAGGTTAATTCTTATGATTGGGACCACGATCGCATTCGAGAAGCAATAGCCAAAGCTCTGGTTCATTTGAACCCCGAGCGTGCCTTACCCCTTGTACTGCAAATGCGAGAGCGAACGGATAGAAATCGCCTTCTCCTCGAGTTCGTCAAAGTAACAAGAGAGAGCAATGGGAAGTTTGCAGATAGCTGCCTTGAGAAGATGAGTGAAGGGGAATATGAAGCTGCGTATAAAGCGCGAGCGCTCCTAAAGCGGTGGGAAAAAGTGTGAGCGTTGAAGCCGCGAAGATTGCGATCTTCGCGGCTATTCTCCTTCGTGTACCAAATGCAGAGTAGAAATCAAATCGCAAAGAGCTCTGAAAAATCGATGATGCGCGCAAAGAAGCCACTGTCACGCACGCTTTCATCTACACCGTTAACGTGAATGAGGATGGGTCGTACAGAAAAGCCATGAGGCAGCTTTAAAACGCTAAGTTTTTGCTGCATTTCATCGATTACTTCTCGTCCAAGAGGTTCTTGACGAAATTTTACTTCAAACACATACAGGCAGCTGAACCGTGTCTGGACAAGGTAGTCAATCTGGCAGCCTGCACGTCGTGACCTTGGGGTTTGAAGGTAGGGATTTGCAAAAACCACTTCATCCGGTGAAATATCAAGGCATTTGCGAAGAGCTGGGCCATTAGTAACAACTAAATTTTCGAACTGCAGACCCATTATGGAATGCCACCCAGGAGGAAGCCTCTCGAGCTGACCTGTCTCTATCTGCTCTTTGTAAGGTAGAATATATTTTAAATAAAAGCGAAGGTAGTTGTCTTTAACGCGGTAGCGGCTTGAACCGAGTCTTTTCTTCTCTTCTAATGACCAGCAATAATCTCTCGATAGAAATCCACTTTGCACAAGCTCGTCCATTGCGTCGCTTAGGTCTCCCCCAGTTGGTCGTTCAATTGCCTGAGCAAGATCGCTTAGATTGAGATTCTGATTTACTAAGTGTGTGACAATCTGTTTATAAAAAGGGCCCTTCTTCGAGAATAAATCGTGAAAGATCTGGTCGAATTCATTAAATAAAAGACCCTCAGATGTGAAACATAATCGGTATAAATTTTTTTCAGCAGTAAGATCGGGACGTAGCTCCTCAAGATATCGAGGCACTCCACCGGTAACGGAGAGTATTTTGAATTTTTCGTACGAAGAGATCATTCCTGGCCAATCTTGCCAAAAGGCATTGCATTCTGACAAAGAGAGCTCATCGAGCATGATGCGTAAGGAAATGCGACCAAAAAAGCCGGTACTGCTCAAGATATTTTTATTGATCCAAGAAGAATTTGACCCTGACAAGATAAGCACAAGATTAGGATTTTTTTTAAAATGCCGGTCCCATGCTGTTTTTAGCTTTGGCAAAAAGGTGCGGTCTTGAGATCCCATCCAGGTGATTTCATCCAGGATAATGAGCACTGGGCCCTCTTTGCAGACATTTGCAAGCTCGTAAAAGAGATCGCCCCAGTCGTCACTTTTGTATATAGGAAGGCGATATTCTTGGAGTTGACGCAAAAACTCTATGCGTTGATCTTTTGCTGTTACACCATCCTCTGGTGGTATGCCTGAGAGTATCAATGCTTTAGGAAATGTTTTGGCATATTCTTCAGCAAGGCGGCTCTTTCC
>JAFEGS010000645.1 GCA_018239705.1 Verrucomicrobiota bacterium
GCGAGTCGAAGAGGTCGATGTTTCGCAAAATGGTGAAGCTCTAAAAAAAACTATTAACGCCTGGCATAACATAGCCAAGCAGCGCTATGAAGCAATCGGTATTATCGACTGGGAAGATAAAGAAAAGATTATCCCTGCCCAAACCTCTATTCGTATTATCGCTGAGATGAAGAAACGCCTCAATACCCTTGGCGACAGCTCCATCTATGCTGTCTATGATTCTTCAGATACTATTCAAGCGATCGCGATCGCAAAAGTAAAGCCCGAAAAAGCAGAGCTTGAATGTCTTGCCACGCACCCGAAAAACGTCGCTCTTTTCAAGGGAGAAAAGAGCCGCACTGAGGGAGATCGTGCACTGCTTACCCGTATCGTAGGCGATGTCAAGAAGACAAGTAAGGAGGCACTTGGCCTGTACGCTGAGCCCTCTACAGTCAATTTTTATACCGATTTTGGCTTTAGGGTCTGCGAAGATGTGGCTAAAAAGCGCACCATGCCCTACCTTACGCTTGGGCGTAAAAGCGTCCCGAAGCCTGTACCTCAAGAGGAGGCCTCTTCGAGCAGTGACGCAGCCTCTTCTATACGAGTTGAAAAGGTCACTTCTCGACAAACTACTGCACTTGTAAAAAAAATTGCTTCCAGCTGGTATACCCTTGCACAGAAGCGCTATGAAGCAGTTTTCAGTACTGATTGGAAGAATATAGAAAGGCTGACCCTTGCCGACACCTCTAAGCGAGTAATCTATGAAATAGCGAAGCAATTCAAAAATATAGGTGATAGGAGCATATACGTAGCCTATGATGAAAAAAATTCAATCCAAGGGTTAGCACTTGCAAAAATAGCACCGGAAGATTCAGAGCTTGAATGCCTTGCTACGCACCCAAAAAACATCCCTCTTTTTGAGAGAGAAGAGCGCTGTAGAGGCGTAGGTATTGCACTTCTTGCCCAGGTTGTGCGCGATGCCTTTGCGAGGAGCACAAAGGCAGTTGGTCTGTACGCTGAGCCTACGGCAGTAAGCTTCTATACCAAGTATGGCTTTACTGTTCAGAGTGACGTAGCTAAGAAGGGCACCATGCCCTTCCTCACGCTCGAGCACAAAGATAGAAAAAAGCTACTCTCCTAGGTGTTTGAAAAAGGCCTCCTGCTCCGGCTGTCGTCCTAAAAAGGCCACCAGGAGTTCCATTGGGTCTTTACTTCCGCCTTTACTGAGCACAGTGTCGACATATCTTTTGCCAATCTCACGGCTCATGCCCTGTTCCTTAATGGTGTTGAAGAGGTCGAGCCCATAGACTCGAGACCACATATAGCCATAGTATCGGGCTCCGTAGTCGGTGAGGTGTCCAAATGAGGCATAGAGGTGCGACTCATCATCATAGGCTATTTGAGGGCAGATGCGCGTAGTGAGATCGCGCAGGATTGCATCTACATCCTTTTCAGCGCCTTCGCCGTAATAGCGCAAAGAGATGAACGAAAAGAGGGCCTGACGCTGCAAGAATGAGCCGATATCGATGTATCGAGCAGAGAGTATAGCATCGATGAGCTCGTCCGGAAGTGGTGCTCCTGTAACGTAGTGGGAGCTGATTCGCTGTAAGACATTCTTTTCCCAGAGCCACTCTTCAAGCATTTGTGAGGGCATTTCAACAAAATCGGTTTTTACACGAGTGCCGGCAAAGCAGGCGGTCTCTGTCCTGCCAAGCAGGGCGTGCATGGCATGGCCAAACTCGTGGAAGAAGGTCTGCACATCGCCACGCTGTAATAGGGCCGGCTTATTTGCTGTCGATTTTGGAAAATTGGCTATCACGAGCGATACGGCGCAGGAATTTGCCGTGGCAGGTACAAAACTCAAGTTGCAGGCGTGCGTAAACTTATTTGGGCGCGGGTGTAAATCCAGGAGGAGGTAGCCCAGAAGCCTGTTATTTGAGGCATCATAGGCTTCAATAAACTTCACATCTTCATGCCAGAGAGAGGGGGCAGGCTTGACCTGGAAAGAGAGCCCAAGGAACTCCTCATAAATCCCAAGCAGGCTCTGTAGGGTCTGATCCATCGGAAAGTACTCCGAAATGACCCGCTCGTCGATAGAAAAGTGCTTCTGTTTGTACTGTGTGCGAAGATAGCCCACATCCCACGACTTTATTTTGCCGTCAGCTGTCAGCTGCACCGATTCGGGAAGATCACTTACCAGCTGTTTATACTCAAGGTCAGCCTTTACGGAAGAGCGCCTCACAAGCTCGTCTAAGAACTCTTCAACCTTTTGCGGGTGCCTGCACATCTGGTCGTCGAGGTTCAAATGGGCATAGCTTTCAAACCCGAGGAGCTTCGCCAGCTCGTCGCGTTTAGCGATTATTTCTTTTAATATACCTTCGTTGACGGGATAGCCGCAGTTTAAAAAGGCGCGGCTTAATGCTTTGCGCGTCTCTTCGACTGAGCAGTGCATCATCACGCCAAAATAGGTAGGGTAGTCGGTGGTTAAAATATAGCTCCCATCTTCTGTTTGCGTAAGGGAAGCTATAAAGTCATCCTCAAGGCCGGCAAGTTCCTCTTTGGCTACCTGTACGCTTTTTGTCTCTTTCGCTATGTTGATGCCAAAGGCAGTGGTGAGGTCGGCAAGCTCTTTTTTACGTACGGAGATCTTTGCGCGCGTCTCTTCAGGCAGGTCCAGACCGCTACGCTTAAAATCGGCTACTGTTTCGCTGACGAAGTAGCGCTGCTCGGCGGATAAGGGTTCTTTTGACTCTGCAGCGTAGCTCTTAATTGCGGAAAAGAGCTGTGTGTTGTTACTGATCTCGTCGATAGCAAAGGCATCGAGCCTGGTGCTTGCCTGGCGCGCAGCTTCGCGCATCTCATCTGAGGGGTATACAAAGCTGACTATCTCAAGATTTGCTCGGAATATGGAGAAGGGGGAAAAGGCGCAGAGCCGGTCAAATTCTACCATCGTATTCTGGTAGGTGCGCGCCGAGTCGGGAATTTTGGTGATCAAGGATATGCGGCTACGTGCATCTGCCAGCACCTCATCTGTGCGCTTATGGATCTCGTCAGCTGTTCGAGGCAGTAGCAGTGAAAGGTCTTGTGGTGCCTGCAAGAGGCCGCTCTTGACTAGGTGAATGTTTGGCTTCTGCGGCTGGGTGCTTATGTAGGAGAGACTTAGGAGGCCTAATGCTGGTATGGCTACTGCGAGGTACTTGTAGGTGTTCATGGTTTCCTTTTGATGATTTGAGATTGTAGTATTGTCGTAAGCAACTAAAGACGCAAGAGCAAAAAAACGACACAAACGACAAACGACACAAAAGACGAAAAGGACGAAAACGACTTAAACGACAAACAACGACCAAAACGACAAAAAGGACTTTAACGACAAAAAGGACTTTAACGACAACGACCACAAGGACAGTCGTTTTGGTCGTTTTCGTCCTTAGCGTCGTTTAAGTCGTTTTCGTCCTTTTCGTCTTTTGTGTCGTTTGTCGTTTTGGTCCTTTGTCATTTATCCTTTGCAATAAAGACTTAAGGTTTTACAATAACTTTTACACCTTTACACCTTTTTTCCGAGGGGCTGTTTTATGAATGGAAAAAATCACGTTTATGCTCATCTCGCTGGCACGGGCGGGCAGGCGAGCTGTGAGATAGCAGGTGGACATATACAAAAGCAGGGCTGGCTGCCGCTTGCCTCTTTCATAAGCCTTTTTGTTGGCATTATCGCCTTCCTCCTCATCTCAAGCGTTACCTCTAAAGATTTTCATTCAAAAAATGAGGTAAAAAAGTACACCCTCTACTCTAAGCTGCAGTGGGACTGGGCGCTAAGCTCCTTAGAGTCGTACCATTTCAATGGCAACGAATCGGTGCTCGACCTTGGCTGCGGCGAGGGCAAAATTACCGCAGAACTTGCAAGGCGCGTTCCTGCCGGCCGCGTCATCGGGCTCGATATCTCGCCCGCCATGATCAACTTTGCATCGAGCCGCTACCCGCGCTCTGAATACCGCAACCTGCTCTTTATGCAGGCCGACGCCACGAAAAACCCCTTTAATGAGCAGTTCGATTTAATCGTCTCTTCGTGCGCGCTGCACTTTATTGAAGATCAAAAGACGGTAGTAGCCGGCATTAAGCAGGCGCTATCGCTTGGGGGAAGGGCGCTACTCGTCATGCCGGAGGCCTATCCCTATAACCTCTCTCCGGTATCGGAGCGGCTTGCCCAGAGTGAGCGGTGGCAGCCCTATTTTGAACAGCTCAATGTGCCTCTGCGCTACTACAAATCAGCGTATGAATATGAACAGATCGTGAAAGAGGCAGGTTTTAAAGTTTTATCGATCAAAAGCATACCGATTGATGACCAGTTCAAAAATCGCGACACGCTTGTGGAATGGATACTGACCATATCGAGCTTTGCCAAAGCACTGCCGCAAGAGCTACAGCGCCAGTTTGCCGAAGAGGCAGCCGACGGGATGCTCACAGAATGCCCGCCGCCATGCGTTGATGGAACTGTCATACTGCGCTCTCCAAAGCTTGAAGTGTGGGTGATGAAAAATGAGCCTTGACATAATGGGGCAAAAATAACATACTAGTTTTTTTAATTTTAGAGGTATTATATGTCAAGAGCCATTCAGATAGTCGATTACCAAGATAAACCATTTTTGGATGTGGTTGGGGATGCTTGCAAGAATGCATCGGCCTTTTTTCTCGGTATGCGTAAAATAACGGTTGTGGGAGCTGACGTCATCCGCGATGAACAGACTTCAAAGGGTATCCATTTTGTCAAGCATAACTCCCTACTCACAACGTTTACAAAGATATTCATGGCTATAGGAGAGTTCTTTTCCTCTCTAGCACAGAAAGATGATCGGGTAAAAGAGATCTATAACACGGCAAACACACACACCGAACGCTCGTTTATTCCAGAAATCGTTCAAGATGATACCTTCTCCCTCTCAGAGTCGCACCAAGAACTTGCCAGGCTCTTTAATGCAGCAATTTCCAATTTCAAGGAGAAAAAAGACTGGAGCAATCCGGAGTATATCCAACAAGTGGATGTAGCCATGGAACACGCGTTCAAAGAAACGATGTTTATGCTAAGCGAAGCCGTACGTCGTGCTGAGAATGATCCCAAGCGTGCAACAGAGCTGCTTATCAAACAGAGAGGTGATACTGAAGATAATCTTTATGCCTACAAGTTTTTCCGAGGAAGCATCGTACGGCTCTATCATGAGGCTCGTGCAAACCACGTCACGTTTGAAACAGAGTCTTTTAAAAAAATGATTGAGTACCTAAAAGTCAATAGCCCCACAATGGTCGACTTTGCCAAGCAGAATGAATGGTGGTTTCGAACTGATCACGACTCTTACGTATATGGAAATGATCTGCCGCTTGAGCCTGAAGATCAAGAGCCCTATTTTAACCCCCAAAAGCCGCAATACAGGTGGCGGATGCTCTACAATCATGTCCGTGAAAAGATCAATGAATATGGCCTGAAGGAACATTTGAAGCGTTCAGACACCCGTTTTCTCAACTGGTCAAAGCGAGATCTAGCAGCTGTGACGAAGGAAGCTGGCAGGGATCAGGTATTCTTTAACTCTACCCCAGACACGACACCAACATAGTTGATGAAAAGCCCCTTGACTTTTGCTCGCAAGTGGTGGGATACTGCTGGATCTAAACTTAAGGGGATGTCTATTAATGGCAAAAATTACCAAACTTGAAGAGATCGTATCACTCTGTAAGCGACGAGGCTTTATCTACCAATCCAGCGAAATCTATGGCGGTCTTGCAAGCTGCTACGATTACGGTCCGCTCGGGTCAGAGCTCAAGCGCAATGTGCGTCAGGCCTGGTGGAAAGCTGTTGTGCAAATGCGAGACGATGTTGTA
>JAFEGS010000646.1 GCA_018239705.1 Verrucomicrobiota bacterium
AGTTTTGGAAAAAGATCCAGCGACCATCCAAAAGACTCTTTATGCGTAGCTACGTCTATCAATCGCTCAAAGCTTTTTTCTGCGAGGAGGGCAGGAAATGCCTTTCTTATATTTGCCACAATCAATCTGTCTTCGTCGCTTCCATTAGAGGTAAAATCGAGTTGGGGGAGGATCCTGAGAAGCCTCTCTTCAAAATCTGCGGCGTTGATTTTTTTAACGCTTGCAATAGCTATGAGCAGTCGACAACCCAGGCGCTTGGTGCAGCTGCTAGAGTCTAGTAAGAGATTTTTTGAAACTTGTTCGAGGCTTTCGTAGACGGCTCTCTGCTCGTCGCTTAAGCAGGGAAAAGCACCGTTTATGTGAAGAGGCGCGAGAGTTGTAAAGCAGGGGACCATAAGGTCGGCATGGAAGTCTTCTTGAAGTGTCTTGAGCGCTACGTCAATTGCAGTAGGGCGAGAGACTGTCTTTAGAAGCATGGCACAGTGGTTGGTGGGCGTGGTCGATTTGAGGGATATACAGGTTTTAAAGGGGAGAGTTCCATTTGTATGAGGGCTCTGTATGCACGAGAGCACATTCAAAAAGGAGAGCAGATAGTCAAAAGGTTTTTCTCTAAAAAGCGTTAAGGTGTGAAGGGCGTGTGTGAGAGAGCAGCTTTTTTCAAACGAAAGCCCCTGGTATTCCTTTGAGAGAAGATCCCACACCTGATTTCTATATGCAGGTGGGAGCTGGGTGCAGATCTGAAATGAGGCGAGGAATGTGAAGTGATGGTCATCTCTATGGTGCTTTTTATGTATAATTTGTATTGTACATGCTATCGCTTGGCTCATCTCAGCAATGGCTATGTTGCTCTTTTCCCATATTGATAGTAACAGGTTAACTTCTATTGTTAATTCGTCTATGGTTACATGAAACTTTTCGTCAGGTTTTGATAAAGAAATTTTAGTATCGTGTAACGTAAGTGCCTGGATACCCTTGATGAGCGTTTCCGGGGATTGTCCATTCAAGGTTTTCGTAACTGTTTTGGGGTGAGCTCCAGAGCCTATTGGAGGCAGAGGTTCTCGCAGTTCCCGTTTTGAATTTAACTCGGTAGGATATGACATAATTTCCCTTTAAATGAGCAAAATAGTTGGGACAATATAGCATCTAGATGATTTTTAGGTATACATGTGTGCGGAGGTCTTGACTAATTACCCCTGCCTTGCTAGGCTTTGTCATCCTCAATGATCCCAAAAACAGGAGACAGAAGAGCAATGATATCAGAAAAAATTCCATGTTTATTTCCACTTGATAACCTTCAAAATAATTATAACGTACAGCAAGAAGTGGAGCGCTGTCTCACGGACTATGACTATTCTAAGGGATTTTATACAGATAACAAACTGGCCATATTTGAAATTTTCAAAATTGCTTGTCAGAAACAGAATGAAGCACTTTGTAAATTCTGCTTGGAACATTTTTCGCTAAAGACATTTAATTCAGGTGATTTTGAACTTCTGCTTAAATTTGCAGCTTTTTTCTCTTCAGTTAACATGCCGCAAGAAGAACAAGAGTTTCATGAATGTATAGGAGATGTATACCCAAAAGATCATGATACAGCAGTAGGGGTACTACAAAAGGTCATTAGCGAGTATCCGACATATGCGTATGCACGCACTCTATTGGCCATTGCATGGTATAACCTGAAGAACTGGGATGAAGCTGTAGCTAGTGCACAAATAGCCATTGAGATCGGTCCTCAAATAGCCAAGAATTATAGAGTGCTTGGCTGCGCACTTTGCAGGAAAAAAGACTATCAGAGCGCTGAAAAAGCTTTGCTGGGGTGTATCTCTCTTGACTCAACAGATCGCAAGGCATATGGAGTACTTTCTAATGTATATAAGGCTCTAGGATGCCCAGATGAGGCAAGGGTTGCTTTGATGCAAGCTCGAGCGATTGAGCCAGAAGACTCTATAACCGTCTCCTCCCAGATAGATACCACAGCGGTAGCGACCACTACAAAAACAAACCACGCAAGTCCAGAACTTAGTGAAGAGGCGGCAAGATGTCTTCAAGAGTATAGAAAATGGGAACAGTTTCGTACCGCTGACAAGAGTGTGGTGATACAGCTTTTCTGGCTTGCGTATAGGATAAAAGATAAAGAGCTGCTTGGGTTTTGCAAAGGGCATCTTTTAGATATGAAATGGGGACCGGTCGATTTCGAGAGCATCGTCGAATCTGTAGACTGCTTTCTTGTGCTTGAGGACAAAGAGCATGCAAAGATTTTCAAAGAAATGATTGACACTCACTGCCCTGAAGATAGTAGCAAAGCAAAGAGGGCATTACACAATATCATTCAGCGTAAACCCAATTGTGGAAGTGCCTATACAGCGCTTAGTATGATACTGATAAGCGAAAATGCACTGGAAGAGGCTGAGAATGCTATTCTTCACGCTATTCAGTCCGGCTTTGACCGTACGGTGAATGTGCTGCTTCTTGGCGGTATACAGATGTGCCAAGACAGACTGGAGGAGGCAATAGGGGTTGTACAGCAATTGATTATGGAAGAACCAACAAACACTGTGGCTTTTGACCTCCTTATAGCGATGCAAGAGCTACAAGGCATTTCCGATGAACAGGAGCGGCATGATGCAGCATTAAAGGCATTTAAGCACATTTATAAAGGCGAGAGCGAAGAAAATGGTGAGGTGGACGAGATTGAACAGCAGTTGAAAGCGGCCATTGAAGAAAATCCCAATGACTCGCTTAGTTATGAAATCCTTGGTGATCTATTGAGGGAGAAAAAGCGTTTCGAAGAGGCGGCGCGCTACATGCAACAGGCTATTCAGCTTGACAAACAAAACCCGAGTCTTCCTATAAAGCTTTGTACTATATTGTATGAGCAAGGTAGTTACGATAAAGTAAAAATAGTATTAGAAGACAGTATTCGGTTGCATGGATCGACTGAGGAGGCTCTGGAACTACGAAAAAAATTGGGCAAAACAGCAAGTTGATAGCCATTTCCGGCAAAAACGACCAAAAGGACTTCCTGCGGTTGTCGTTTTGGTCGTTTGTCGTTTTTTTTCAACCATTCACTATTTAGTGATTTTCAGGTTGGGCATCTCTTGCTGTAGGCGATCAAGCGCTTCCTGAGTGAGTTGGACCTGATTGGTGAGGTCCACCTCTTTTAATGCAGGATAGCGTCGAAGATGTTCAAGGCCTGCATCTGTGACCGCTCCCCCATAGCCACCATATCCTTTTGGTGTTTTTGCTCGAATAGATAAGATTTCCAAGGTTGGAAGATCTGCAAAGAGCTCAAGCGCTTTATCCCCTACCGTGCAGGCGGTAAATTTAAGAACACGCAAGGCCTTCAGCTCTGCAAACTTCTCATGTATTTTTATCGGGATATATCGATTAATGGTAGAGAACTCTTCTAGCTCTTTAAGGCCTGTAATTAAATCTAAAACTTCATCATCATTTATAGCTCTTATCCCCTCGCGCACTACCTTGGCTTCCAAGTTGAATATCTTGATGTGAGGGCAGGAGGCCACTACTTTTTTCAGCAGCTCAAGCGATGGATCCCCCGTAAACAGGGTGAGGTTCATCTTTGTAAGCTCCTTGCCTGTTTCGCAGGCAAATTCTAGTGCCTGGTCACATGTGATGTCACCAATACTCTTATCGTAGAATCGCGCATTCCAAAGGCGGATATCGTGTGTATTTACCTTCAAAAACACATCGCGTGTGATGCTGGTATCGACAGCTTCTTTGGGAAGAAGTGGCTGCAGCTTGCTAAAAAAGTCGAGCTTCAACTGTGCTTTCTTTTGCTCATCTGCAGATAGGAATTTCAGCATAGTCTTTTCTGCGTCGATAAGTTTCCCTACTCCCTGAGAAAGGTCAACCGTCCCAAATGCAAGGTAGGGGTCTTTGAATACTGTCCGCATCAGGCAGGAGATAATCTGGTCTTTATTATTAGCCACATCAATGTCCGGATGTGTAAAAACATAGTTATAAAATTCATGTTCAGTCT
>JAFEGS010000647.1 GCA_018239705.1 Verrucomicrobiota bacterium
CGTGATCATCCTCGGCAAAACAAGCCTCCTCGATGCCCTTAAAGAGGCTCCAAGCTACCTCGCATTTGCCCCCTTCTCTCTTGAACTAATCGACAAGAAAATAATTGAATTTGGCCTCTCAAGCCCTCTCATGCACAATAGGCTCCAGTTTCTACACACCCTTCCAGAAGCCCTCGTGCTCATTGAGTGCCCAGTAGAGCAGGCAGACGCACTTCTCGCCCACATCAAAAAGAAAGACCCTCTTTTTGTAGAGATGCTCGAAGACAAAGAGACTGTAAAAGCGGTGTGGGATCTTCGCAAGCTGGGCCTTGGCCTGCTCCTCTCCAAAAAAAGCTACAGCCAGGCCGTCGCCTTCATTGAGGACATCACTGTGCCCATCGACCATGTGGCGCCCTTTATCGAGGAGATCCAGGCGCTTCTTACTCAGGCAGGAAAAGAGGCCGGCATCTATGGCCACCTCGGCGTTGGCTGCCTGCACATCAGACCCTATTTCGATACGCGAAATAAGCAGGAGCTCAAGCTCATTGAAGAGATGATGGACAAGGCTATGAAGCTTGTCACCAAATATGGCGGCATCCTTTCCGGCGAGCATGGCGATGGCCTTACCCGCTCTTGGACTACTGAGAAGATGTTTGGCTCCAAAATCTTTGAGGCCTTTACTCGCCTAAAAATGGCCTTTGACCCACATGACAGGATGAATCCCGGCAAAATTGTTGGCACATCGCAACCCCTTCTCGATAACCTCAAACGCTCCCCTACCACTAAAGTAGAGGCCTTTCAGCCCTTCTTCGACTTCTCTCGTGAAGGCGGCCTTGCTATGGCAATCGATATGTGTAACGGCAATGGCGCCTGCCGCAAGAAAGAGGGCGTGATGTGCCCCTCCTTCCAGGTCACGCATGACGAAAAGGATAGCACGCGCGCAAGAGCCAATGCGCTGCAGGCACTGATACATGGGCGTCTACACGCTGAGGCCATTGCAACGCCCGAGTTCCACGAAGTGATGGACCTCTGCATCCAGTGTAAGGGCTGTAAAACTGAATGCCCCTCGCAAATAGATATGGCGAAGCTCAAAAGTGAATACCTCCACCAGCTCCATCAAAAAAAGGGGGCGCCCCTTCGCGATAGACTCTTTGCCTCTATCCCCTCTCTTTTTCGCCTGGCCTCCTCGATGCCGCGCCTTGCCAACTGGGTCACTACGAAAATCTCGAAGTTTTTCGGCATCGCGGAAGAGCGGCCACTTCCCCAGCTTGCCACCTCTCGCTTTTCCACCCTCTTCAAGCGCCACAAAAAAAACCAAAGCAATAGCCACGTCGTGCTCTTTGTCGATACCTTTACGGAGTTCACTGCTCCTTCAATAGGCATGGACGCAGTCAAGGTGCTCGAGGCGCTTGGACTTTCAGTCATTGCTCCTGACTGGCACTGCTGTGGGAGAACGCTCATCTCCAAAGGCTTTCTACCGGAGGCAAAGAAGAAGCTGGAATATCTGGTGAATGTACTCTACCCGTACGCTGAAAAGGGCCTACAGATCGTTGGCCTTGAGCCGAGCTGTATCCTGACGCTGGTAGATGAAGTTCGCGATTTTGGGCTCGACGCGCAGAAAGTGGCGGCAATCAGCAAAGCCTCGCGCCCGATCGATGAGTTTCTTTTTGACTATATCGACCAGCTGGCAGCTCTCACCTCTCCCTACCCCGGCAGTGTACAGCTGCATGGCCATTGCCACCAAAAATCGCTTGTGGGCATCAAAGCACAGTGCGAGATCCTAAAAAAGCTCACCGCAAAAGAGGTGACGGTCATCCCCTCCGGCTGCTGCGGCATGGCAGGCTCCTTCGGCTACGAGAAGGAACATGCCCATTTTTCGCAGCAAATTGGGGAGCTCGTCCTGTTCCCCCATATCAGAGCCTGCGATCCGGATACTATTATCATAGCTTCGGGGACTTCATGCCGAGCGCAAATAGAGGTAGGCACAAAGAGACACGCGCTCCATCTTGTTGAATTTATTGCGTTACTACTAAGATCTAACGACATAAAACGACCAAAACGACAAACGACACAAACGACGAAAAGGACCAAAACGACTTAAACGACATAAAACGACGAAAAGGACTTGGCCGCTGTCCTTTGGGTCGTTTTGGTCGTTATTTGTCGTTTAAGTCCTTTTCGTCGTTTATGTCCTTTGTGTCGTTTGTCGTTTTGGTCGTTATTTGTCGTTTGAGCCTGGAATTTCTTACTTCACATGCCTATTATACATTTTGTATTATACATAATGTATAATACAGCTGCGCACTCCCAAACGCTTCGCCTATTAAATTTAAATATTACAATCCAAGTAAATTAAAAATTTATTTTTAATTAAATAGAATTAAGGCATAATAAAGGTAAGCGGGAACTTAAAACCTGTGGAGGTTATTATGAGTATTACAAAAATGACCGATATGCTTGCCACTACTGGCGCTTTCTTTGCTACTTTTACCCATTCATTCAAAAATAAAGCTACCGACAGTTGGGAAACTCCCACTATCGAAGTCTCTCCTGTCATCTCCGCACATGACAGAGATGGGGCTCTAGCAAGCTCGTTTTTCAAAATTATCACGTCAGACTCCTCAAACGATCATCGCCATCACAAAGATGAACTCCTTTGGCACTTCGTAGAGAGCTGCAGCCGAAAAGAGTCGGAAGAATTTTGGGAAAATGCAGCATGGACAACACTGGAGGCAAGTATCCCCACCACTCCATGGACTACATGTGTTCTTTATAACCAACGAGGCGAGGCCGTAGATGTCCGCATATGCAAAACGGCCGATATTGTCTCAGCACTCAGAAGAGTGGAAAGCTCGCTCTTCGAATATATCACAAAAAAACCTCTTGCAGCAGTAAATTCACGCCGCAAAGAGCTAAAAAAAGACCTTAACCGCGAAACGCATAAGTATTTCTTACATCACAAGCACCCTAGGTAGTGTGCTCCTTTAGCTTACAAAAATAGGCTAATCGCTTGTGAAGCTCTCTTTCGAAGCCTCTCTCTACAGGGACGTAATACTCTCTTGGGCCCATTTGCTCCGGAAAGAAGTTCTGTCCTGAGAAGCCGTTTGGACAATCGTGATCGTAGAGGTAGTTTTGTCCATACCCCTCCTTTTGCATCCATTTGGTCACAGCATTGATGAGATGAGGAGGAGGGGCCAGCTGGCTTGTCTCTGTAGCATCCTCCTTAGCTTTGCCAAAGGCCGTGTAGATAGCGTTGCTTTTAGGGGCAAGGGCGAGGTAGATCACCACCTGTGCAAGAGCCAAGTCTCCTTCAGGACTGCCAAGTGCCTCGTAGGCGCGAAGGCCATCGAGCGCTATAGAAAGCGCTGCCGGGTCTGCAAGGCCAATGTCTTCAGAGGCCATGCGGACGAGGCGTCTTGCCAGATATCTCGCATCCTCTCCGGCTGTGAGCTGTCTAGAAAGCCAATAGAGCGCTGCCTGACAGTCTGATCCTCGCACTGCCTTGTGCAGGGCAGAGATCAGCTGGTAGCGCCCCTCCCCTGTGGGATCTATGCAGGCGCGCTTTCGGGAAATAATCTCCGGAAGCTCTTCAGCAGTTACTGGGCCCGATAGCTGCTCGAGCCAGTTGAGAAGCGCTCGTGCATCGCCATTTGCCCATCTGCAGAGAAGCGTTTTTGCTTCCGGCGTTAATGTAAAGGTATTCAGCTCTGTTTCAACTCGCGTAATAAGCCGCAGGAGGTCATGCTCTTCGAGGGGCCGCATGGTCATGACCTGGACGCGGGAAATAAGTGCGGGAGCGAGCTGGAACGAAGGATTTTCGGTTGTCGCCGCTACAATAATCAGCGAGCCATTTTCTATGCTCTGGAGCAGAATGTCTTGCTGCGGCCGCGTCAGGCGATGCACCTCATCGATCCAGAGAAGAGTAGGCTTGTACAGAAGCGGCGCGCTCTGTACCTGGTCGATAATGCGGCGAAAGTCCTGCGTGGCAGAAGAGGTGGCGCTGATGGTCTCTACCGGCCTGGAAAAGCTCTTGAGATAGAGCTTTGCAAGCGAGGTCTTCCCGCAGCCGGGAGGGCCCCAAAAGACCACAGAGTGTGGACGGCCTTTCTTGATAATGCGGTATAAAAGCCCATTCGGTGCCTCTACCAAGTGCTTTTGCCCAACATAGTGTT
>JAFEGS010000648.1 GCA_018239705.1 Verrucomicrobiota bacterium
AAACGACACCAACGACAAACGACCTTAACGACACCAACGACCATAACGACTTAAACGACACCAACGACATGTCATTCTTGCTTTTTTTCCTGTATCTACTTTAGACAAATGGAAAAAGGAGATGCATGCAAGACCTTATTTCACAGGCAAAATCGATCCTGCAAGATGCCTCAAAAAAGCAAATGAATCTCTCAACCCAGGTGGAAAAGGCAATTGATCTGGCATCCCTCATGCTCTCCATCTCAAGCAGCATGAAGAGACGCTCTGAGAGAAAACGAGAGGCTCGCCTTGCCAAAATACTCAAAGACCCTGCCTCAAAATCGCTTCTTGCCTCCATTACTGACATCTGTTTTCGAACGAAAGATCGCAGGCGTCTTGGCCGCTATTTTTATTTTCTTCTCGAAAAGCAAAAAAGGTATGCCTGTATCTCTCCATGGGTTCAAAAAATAGCTTGTTTCTTTTTCAAAATCTTGCCGAGATGTAGCACTTGGGTACTGCAGCGCTTTTTGCGCTCACAGATGGGCCATGTCATTGCTCCCGGTGAGGCACGACCTCTTCGCAAAAGAATCAAAAAATGGAAAAAACAGGGCGTCAAGGTCAATCTTAACCGCCTTGGTGAGGCAATACTTGGAGAAAAGGAGGCTCAAAAGAGAGTTGAGACGATCCTCAAAGATCTTGCAGCGCCAAATATCTCCATTATCTCCGTAAAAATTTCAAGCATCTATAGCCAGATTTCACTGCTCGACTGGGATACAACGCTTACAGAATTAAAGGCGCGCCTTCGGCTATTATACCGCACACAAAAATGCATTAATCTCGATATGGAAGAGTATAAAGATCTTGCAGTGACCTTGCAGCTCTTTACAGAAGTGCTCGATGAACCTGAGTTTCTTACTACTTCCGCCGGTATTGCCTTGCAGAGCTATCTTCCAGACTCTTTTGATGCGCTCACAAGACTTACATCATGGGCAATAGCCCGAAAAGAGAGGGGCGGCGCCCCCATCAGGATTCGCATTGTCAAGGGAGCAAACCTCGGCATGGAAAAAGTGGAGGCCTCCATTAAAGAATGGCCGCAAGCACCCTTCTCGAGTAAGGCAGAGGTCGATGCGAATTTCAAAAAAATGCTACGATTTGCCCTGCAGCCGGAGCACTGTGCAGCCGTACAGATCGGGGTTGGCAGCCACAACCTCTTTGATATCGCCTATGCCATGATCTTGGCCCATCAGCAGCATGTAAACCCTTCAGTCTCGTTTGAAATGCTTGCAGGAATGGCGCCGAGCATACAGCGTACGGTAGCAGCGCTCTGGCCGGAGCTTCTTCTCTACTGCCCGGTTGCGGCAAAAAATGATTTTTACAGTGCTGTAGCCTATCTCTTCAGGCGCTTAGAAGAAAATAGCGCCCCAGATGACTTTTTGGCGCATCTCTTTGATTTAGATTCCCAAAATCAAGAATGGGAAAATCAGGCGACACGCTTTGCAAAGTCGTGTCAAGAGAGTAGCAAGGTGGAATCGGGCCCAAGAAGGACCCAAAATCGCCTGCTCCCGGCTACGCCTCCTGCCACTCGCAATGAGCCGGACACGGACTGGAGCCTCCAGCCAAATCGCACATGGGCACACCATATTCTTACTACGTGGAAGAACTCCAAATGCGACATCCCTCTTGTTATCGATGGCAAAGAGCTATTTTCAACCAATAGGGCTATAGGATGGGATCCCTCTCAGCCACATCGATCGATCCACACCTACTCCCTGGCAGTTGATAGTGATATCGAAAAAGTGCTTACCTGCGCAGTAAAACAGGCCGACAATTGGGGCAAAAGTTCTCTTTCTGAACGAATAGCCTACTTCTATAAAACTGCCGATCTCCTTCGAGAAAATCGCCAAACTCTTATTGGATCTATGGTCCAGGAAGCCGGCAAGATCATCACAGAGGCAGATGGAGAGGTCTCTGAAGCCATCGATTTTTTAACCTACTACGCAAAAAGGCTTTCAAAAGAACAGGGCAACGAAAAGGCCTTTCAAAGGGCAAAGGTTGCCCTCGTCCTGACTCCATGGAATTTCCCCTGTTCAATCCCCTGTTCTGCTATCACTTCAGCCTTAGCGTGTGGCTACAGCGTTATTTTTAAACCGGCTCCTGAGGCCGTACTCTCCGGATGGCAGCTAGCTTCCCTCTTTTGGCAGGCAGGCATTCCCAAGGAGGTGCTCCAGTTTGTTCCTTGCCACGAAGAGCCTGAAGGATGGCAGCTCATTGAAGACCCAAGAGTAGATATCGTTATTCTCACCGGGGCTACTGCCACAGCCAAAGGATTTCTACAGAAAAGACCACTCCTTCGGCTCTTTGGAGAGACCGGAGGAAAAAATAGCATCATCGTCTCAAACCTCTCTGATCGCGATCAGGCAGTAAAAGAGGTGATCCACTCTGCATTTGGCTATGCAGGCCAAAAATGCAGCGCCTGCAGCCTGCTTATACTTGAAGAAGAGGTCTATCACAGTAAAAATTTTCGAGAGCAGCTCCTCGATGCAGCAATGTCACTACGCACAGGCCCTAGCTGGGATCCGGGCACCATTATAAATCCCCTTATTCGTCCCGCATCGCCTCATCTCTTAAGAGCTCTTACAACACTCGAAAGAGGAGAAAAATGGCTCTTGAAGCCCGTACAGGATAAAGACAACCCTCAAGCCTGGAGCCCCGGTATTAAGTATGGAGTACGGAGAGGAAGCTTTACGCACCAGACAGAGCTCTTTGGTCCACTTCTTGGTGTGATGTGTGCCAAAAGCATAGCTGAAGCGATGGCTATTGCCAATCAAACTCCCTATGGGCTTACCTCGGGCCTTATCTCACTGGATAAGCGTGAGCATGAACTCTGGACAAAAACGATCCGTGCGGGCAACTGCTACATAAACCGCAGCATCACCGGCGCCATTGTGGATCGACAGCCATTTGGCGGCTGCAAAAGCAGCAGTTTTGGCACTGGCATGAAAGTGGGCGGGCCCAATTACCTCCTGCAACTTGCCGATAAAGAGCTCTACCAATCCTCCGGAAAAAGCATCCTCAATCCAATCATCAGAAACTATGTTCGAAGCCTCACGCTTTCAAAAGACGACCTTACCTACGTCAAAGAGGGGCTTATGTCCTACACCTACTGGTGGAACAGCTACTTTAGCAAGCAGCAGACCATACGAGCTTTGATTGGCCAAAATAACCTTCTCAGATACACGCCAAAGTCACCTGTTTTCATACTTACACATGAGGGCGATGAACAAAAAGATGTGGCGCTTCTCATCGGAGCATGCCTGATTGTAGGCTGCATTCCCTCTCTTGGCAATGCCTCAGAGCTGATTGGACAAATTACAAAGGCACAAGCTGCCCATATAAGAGCACTACAGCAGCCTGAGGACTACTTTTTGGAGGCAATCAGCCCCCATATTGCCTGTCTCGACATCTCAAAACCCTCTCTCAATGGCAGAATAGAGCTCCTCTCTTGGCTTCGAGAAGTCTCACTCTCTTTCGATTACCATCGCTACGGTAGTTTATAATGATAGATTTGCCAATTTAAGCAAGTCATTTACCTC
>JAFEGS010000649.1 GCA_018239705.1 Verrucomicrobiota bacterium
TATCTAGCTCCTTATCGCTTTGGAGCCTATAGACCTTATCCTTAGGAGTCTCTGCAATGGCAATATCCTCTCGTTTGTCCTGAAATACTTTTTGCGTCATCGCATCCCCGGCGGCCTCTATGCTATTTGCAGCAAACAGGTTGCCCTTTGTCTTTGCTCGCTCCTTGTCTTCGCCCACAAAGTAGCCCGATCCTAAATTGGACAAAAAGTCCTTCTCTGCATTCGAAGCTGCAGTGTTTGCAAGAGAATGGAGGCTTTGTACGCCCTTCTTAATGAGGGTGGTTGTGTCTATCTTCTCCTTTTTAGGAAGGGGAGCCCGCACCTCTTGCGCTGTTACACTCGTTGACACTATTTTCGAAGCAATTCCAGTGCAATCATAAAGCTCATGTAGAAGAGACTGTGCACCAGTTTTTATATCCCCGGAAGAAAAGAGTGCCAGATGGTGAAGCATGGGAAGGAGCCCACTCTTTCTCACGCTCTCCAACTTCTGAGCATCCTTACACTCTCTTTCTATGCATCTATAATATTTTTTAAAATTCTCTTCAGACAGTCTTGGATCTGCATAGTCAAATGGGAAGGTATTTGCAAGACGAGCTCTCCAATAGGTAAACCGAGTCCCAAGTGATCTTTTTGGGGCCAATATCTGCTTGTGTTCTGCATGAGGTCTCTTTACCGGTTTGCCCGGCTGAATAGCCTCTTTGGGTAGATCTGCTAAAGATTCAGGCGCTGTAAGCTCGATTTGGCGCCGTTTGAACATTCGATTGGAGCTGAATGTTAGTAAATGTTTTAAAATAAGAAGCTCTTCATGTTTATCGAGGAGCTTCGCCTTGCCCAATACACCGAGATAGTCGCCCATGAGCTCTACTTTTGCTTCTCTACTCTCTACTGTCTCATCTTTTATCTTTGGCTCAAGGGCATCTAGCTGCTTTTGCGCTGCCTCTATTTCTCTATCATCTACCGCTTGTGCCAGTTTTGACTCCAATCTGGTTCTCTCTTGTTCCGTTTTAGCAATCTCATCCTTTTTAAAGACATCCCAATCGCGATCGAGTAAATAAAGTGCATGAAGACGTGTCGCTAGTGCTCTGGCGCTCTTATTGCCCGAGGGTGAGCTGAGCGCAATACTCTCCAAAACAGCCCTCTCTTTATGTGTCATCGGTTTACTGGTAGGTTCTGCAGATGATGCAAAGAGAAGCTCCTCTGCCTCTTTTTGAAAGCCCTTTTCGAGATAGATCCTACCGAGATGATAACGGGCCTCTAGCGAGCTTGGCACAAGCGAGTCGCCATCGATCAGGCACTCAACATAATGGCCCGTACGCACCTTTTCCGCTTCAAAGTCAAAGGCAAATGGAAAATTAAGGGCCTGTTTTTCAGCTGTTTCTGCTCCCCAAACAGGAATCAATGCTTTTTTCTCTATTTTGCCACTTGAGAGTGTACGTTCCAGGACCAAAAAGCCAGTCTTCGGCCCTAAATGGGCAGCAAACTGCTCAATGGATACCCTCCAGCCCTGCTGCTGTTCACACACCCAATGACCATCTTGGAGGCTGAACTGGAGGTTGAGGCGAGGAAACCGCACCTGCTTGATATTGCCTCGTGCATCCCCAAGACATATGGTACACGCTTTTGATTCGAACTTGGAAAAAAGGTCCGTGGCGGTAGGACTCTCAACTTCTTGCAGCCCCGACTGAATTTCAAATATTTTTTTGTCTTTATCGCTGATTTTATAGACCGGGCTCTAAGGTCTTCCGATCACAAAGATAAGTCGTTTTCCCAGTAGCCTCTGTCTCTACGAGGCGCTCGTGGTACTTCTTCTCAAATTCAAGACCTATCTTCACCTTATGTGCTCTGTGAGTAATATGTAGTGCCCAGACCTCTTTACCCTCTATGGGCATCTTTGCATAGATGCTACCCTCCTTAAGCACAAAGTCGCGATTGTTCTTTGTATCTCTGATGTAGGTGATAGCGCCATCCTTATAGCATCGTAAATACTTCTCAACTTCTTTGTCACTGTACAGATCTGCCTTGACAAAATGCTGCTGCGCAGTCGCATCCAATGGATTTTTATAGGTCTGACGGAGGGTTGGATCGGTAGAAACCAACTCTCCGGAAGAAAAGGCAATTTGCGTCCTGTTGTCAGCAGAAACAATAACGCCTGCTACTCTTGCCCTATTTGCAGAAAAAGGCCCTTTTATATTGGGAAATACTTTTTCTAATAGTGCTTGGCCCCCACTCCACTGCAGGCACTCTGTCGTAATTCCCTTATTTCTAGTAAAATAGGTGCTTATCTTCTGCTGCGATGCCCTCACATCGGCTTCAGTAAGAGAGAGGCGATTGGCAGTGACAGGAAACTGTTTGAACAGCACATTTGCCATAAAAAGCGTGCCTAGCTGTGCTTGACTCAGTTTCTCCTGATCTCTACCGGCAGCAACTGCTGCCTGAAAAACAGCAGGATAGTGTTTTTCATATTTCCGACCCCCATCTTGCGTGACGTTCTGCACGAGCTGCGTTATTTCGTCGTAGGAAAAGAGCGGCTTCAAAGGCTCTCCCCTCTCTTCTGACACAAAATCGATATAGCTCTGTACGCTACTCTTTATCCATAGAAGGTCAGCTGCGAGTGAACACTTTTCCATCTCCACAGCCTGGGCATTCATAGATCGGAAAAATCTATCAAGCCTATCGATTACCCTCTCTGCTTCTACCGGATGTCTCAAGGCTTGAAGTAAATAATCAGATTCAAAAAGATTGGCGCGCAGCTGTAAAAAGAAATCTCGATCATCGAGTTTTTCAAAATGCTCCTCAACATAGTCTAGCGTGGCATCGATCTGAAAAAGATTTGGCTGACGAATAGCCAAAAGCTCTTTACATACCTCAACGTTTCTCGATGTGGATATGCCCATACCAAGAAGGTCGCCGGCAAACTTAGGGTTATTAGCCTCTGTAGAAGGCGTTTCAAGGAGCGACTTCTCATGCACCACCTTTTCTTTCATAGCAGGATGGTACGCATTGTGTGCAAGTGGTGGTGGCATCTTATCTTTAAAGCCCTTCATCCCTTCACATTCTAGCTTCATAGTGCCATCTTTAGCATTTCGCTCCATTGTCAGCACAAATGCTTGCCCGAGGTGGTCGTCAAGAATGATATGGCGAGGTGTATTGATCATGACAATGCTTGAATCAAACAGTGCACGCAGTGGATTGTCAGCGGATATGGGTAACTCTATTCTCTTACTTTTAAAAAACCCGGGTTGATAGGCCAGCAGAAATTGGGCTTTGTCTTGTTGAGTAATAAAATACCCTTCATCACCATGTAACTCCTGCCGGTCACTTGAAAGCCAGCCCCAAGGCCAGTACTGCGGATCGTTATGCACTCTTTTTGGCGTGTTCTGTATTTGTAAATCTA
>JAFEGS010000064.1 GCA_018239705.1 Verrucomicrobiota bacterium
ATTGGCGTTGGATATCCTGTTTTGTTCTTTCCACTTCTTGTTGACCAATTTCTCTTTCAGCTAGTCGGGCTAGTCCTTGTTGTTCTGCAAATCGTTCAACTTGTTCTAGTTTGGCTTGGTAATGTTGAAGGGCTTGGTGCAATGTATGTTCTGCTTGCACCTTCTCTTTTCCTATCTTGTAAAGTTCTTGTTCTGCTTGTTCCTTTGCCTCTCGAGTTAGACTCAACTCTCCAGCTAAAGAAGTAATTTGTGTTTCTGCTTCATGTCTCAAAGAGATCCAAGCCTTTTGATATTCAAATGCTTCATTCTGTTTTGCCAGATATCCTTGTTCTATTTCCGCACGCAGTCTCCTTTCTTCGTCTAGTTGGTTTGTTGTCTTTATGAGGGCTTCTTTGTATAAATTGCTAGCATGTATTTGTTGTTGCAGTAGTTGTTCAGCGTTTTCAGTTCTGATTCCGAGTTCCTCGTACTGTGATGCTAGGAGTTGTTCTCTTTCTTTTGTTTGTTGTAGCTGTTTTTGTAGTTTTGATTTTGCTGTTTCTTCTTTGAAGTATTTTTCTCGAAGTTCGTCCCGCTCTTGTTTCGTGCCTTGAAACTCATTCAGTAGACTTAACAACTCTTCTTGTTCTTTTTCCTTGCGCTCCAACGCCTCGGAGAGTTGCTTCTGTTGTTGTTCAATTTCCTGAATTCGAAATTGTTGTTCTTCGCGCGCTCGTTTATGTGCCTCCTTTTCAATGGTTTCTCTTTCTTTTTCGGATGTTGTTTGTTTCAAGCGATTCCCAAGTTTTTTAAGGTCCTCTTCATATCTTTGCGCCCTTAAAGTCTGTTCCTTCAAGAGTGCAGCACGTTCCTCGGCAAGTCTATTTAGTTCGCCCAGCTTTTTGCTTTGTCTTTCTCTTAGCTCTTCCAATTCTTTTATCGCATTTTCTCTCTCTTTGGAGGTCAAAGTCAATTCTTCGACTTGGTTCAGTTTTACGGAGAGAAGAGCTTCTAGTTCGTTTCTTTCTGATAACGCCCGGTCGTATGCATCGGGTGCCAATGTAGATGGTGCCGAACCTGCCAAACTTAGATCGCCAGGACCCAATGTGTAAATCACATGGTTTGCGTAGGCTTCAATATACTGTTGTCGAAGAGCGATGATTGCCTTTGCGTCTCTTTTGGGGGTTAGACCGAGTTCTTTTGTTGCTTCTATTAAAGCTTCTTGAAATCTTTCTGGATCATGCAAGATAGGATTGTATGTCTGTGTTTCTTCGTCATAATGCCTCTGTATATAATCGTTGAGAAATTTGTTTCTTTCTTCCCTTCCTTCGGGTGTTTGTAAATCATGGCTATCCAAAAGCTCCTGGACTTTTTCAAACACATTGTGCTGTGTTAAATGCTGCAATATCGCTCTGTTTGTTTTAGCTCCCACTTGTCTGTAAATCCAATTGCGGCCCTTAAATGCGACTTTGCGCTTGACTTCGTTTTTAATTAACTGATATGCCTCTTCTTCGCTCCCAGGCGGAACCTTTGTTGGTGATACTTCTGTGGCAAAGTGTGTCAAGATCTCATCGAAGAATTTTTCCCATTCTGATTTCTCTCCTTCGTTTGAGCGATCTGCTTCCTCAATCCCTTTAAGGTGTTCTGCATGAGTCTCTCGCAAAGTCTTCACTATGTCTTGTGGAGGCCCCTCCTCCTCTGATATTTGCTTATATATTTGCTTGATAGGGTTCAGTCTTCCTTTGTCGTCATTTCTTGCGAGGTAATTTGTAATGTCACCTCGCGTCAACACTGATTCATTGGTCACCAATAAAACTTTCTCTTCCGGTTGTTCTTCTCCTCCGGGATTTGATTGACCATATGTTTCATTTTGTGCGGGTGGAGTGGTATATATGGTGACATTCTTGTCTGGATTTTCGTCGTCCTCTTCATCTTCTAGATCTGTTGCAGGCCCTCCACCGGACCCACTGCCGGGATCGTTGAGTACCAGAGAGGGTGTTGCTGGGCCACCAAGAGCTACTCCAACTCCTCCTTTTGAACTATATTTACCCCACTTGGATACCTCGGAATCTTCCAAATGGTATTTTGAAAGGTCATCTTCGATCATCTTGACTTTGGGTGCCTGAGTCGCTTCGATCTCTGCCAGCTTTTTACTGGACATGGGTGTTACTCCCGGAATGACCAAGCGATTTTGGTTTCCTTTCTTTTCCAAAATAGGAATTGTAGCTTTCGGCCCAATTTTGCTGTTCTTGTTGACAGCTTGTTGATAAGCGGCAGATGACAAGCGCGTCATTGCTCCTGGGTATTCGCGTGGTACTTTAACGTCAGGATCGGATTTGTGGTCCTCGCCTTGCCACTCAACATCCATTAATACAGAAAACTTGTCCCAATCAGATAGGAAAGTTTTTATGGGTATTTCCTCTGGATTTTGTCTTGCTATGTATTTATAATACAGATAAGCTTCATCAATATTTCTGGGAGCCCGTTGTTTCAATTTGGTAAGTGCTGCAAGGAAGCGATGACGCTCGTTGATAAAGGCGTCCAAGTAATTCGTTACAGTTCCTTCGGTAATTGGTGTACGGTACCACTGTGTGCGAAGGTGATCAATCTCCCTTCCTCGGCCCATCAACCAATTCTGGAAATCTGAAATGAATTCCGCCCTTACTGATGGCAAGACTTCTTTGTGATGTAATTGAGTAAGCCAACTTTGCCAGGCTGACTTTTCTCTCTTCCACACAGCCAGTTTTTCTTGTGCCTCATCTCCAGCCCCAACACCTCTTGCAATTTTTTCTGATAACAGTGCTATTTTGCGTTTGACATAACGTCTGACTTCTTTTGCTTCGTCATGTGGTTGAGGTTGCATATTTGGATTGTGTGCTTCAAGATCGAGAGGATTGGGGTCAACCTTGTATTTTGTCGAGTTTGCTGGCATATCTTTGTTTCGCCCACCAAAAGCATTCTGCTTATTTTTGCCTTGTACATTTTTCTTTAACCGCTGTCCTCTGTTTGCATCCCCCAACAATGCTCGAACTCCAGCATTAAAATTTCTTGTGCGCTGTCTACCATAAACTGCGTTGGCTGTCAAGTGATTTCTCGGTGTAGAAATTCCTTGCAAAAATAGAGACATTGCCTTCTCGTTATTAATGTATTTAGAATTTTATTTAGTTTGCTTTTTCTTTCTCCTAAATTCGGCCATATACTTGGCAGCCTCGCTTCTTACTTTGGGGTCCTGATGGCGCAAATTACGACCTGCATCAGAAGCTCCGCCATGTGTTATATAAGGTTTCCGTTGTCCGGACTGGGGGGGTTTGACGGGGGGGGCTGACGTAGTAGGGGCAGGGGTTGTTGTAGCGGTTCTTGGCTGATCTGTCATCTTGGTTTATCTTTGTCTTTTATTTAGAATTTACACAAACCTTGGAAACAATCCATCCCAGTGCTCTGAGGTTAAGGTCAGACTCTCGAAAGTGCGTGATATAATTCTCCAAATTTTTAAGTTCTAGCACAGGAATCTTTATATCAAAGTTTGCACAAAGATTGCTTTTGAGATAGGCGGTTATTGAACACAAAAGAAAGTCCTCGTCCTCTTGTAACCCATCCTCCCACTCATTGAAAGGAGCAAATGCCATTACCATCATCACAATGTTCTCTGTTGCCAGCGAAAACTTGACCGGTTCTTGGTTGCGGTTGAAACCTTCCACAGTCAGGTAGTGCGTCATCCTCATTTGCATTAACAAATCTTTTCATATAATTATGATCCACTTTTCCCGTAAAGCCGTTTTTTTTTAACCAATCGTCAAAATCCGTCCATGGGACCCGAATATAAAATTCCGCATCCGTTTGTGCCAACCACCAGCGTCTAAAATCTCTCAATATGTATTCAGGGTAATTGAGAGCTGAGATTAAGGATGAGTTGTTTTTATCTATCCCTTCTTTTTGCCAAAGTTCCCACAATGGAGACTTTTTCCAAAAGGCAAAGAGTTTATCTGGATCATACCTTCCAGTTTGAGGGTCAATGGTGATAGTTAACTTTCGCTGAAACTTAGGAAGAGGAGGGCGCTGTTTTTTGAAATGTCTTTTCATTTTATTTGTTGTCTTAGGTTTTATGCGTAACCATAACCACTCTGTTCTATGTCAGCCAAGGGTGTCCAATGGAACATCACCTTGAATCCAACTGGAACAGTGATTGTATCAGACGCCGCCCAAGAGTTTGCAATGTTGAGGTATGCAGCAGGGTTCCCAGAACCGTTCACCACGCCCAATTGGATGTCCGCATAATCGAAGGCTGTGCTATTTAAATTGGCTAAGGTATTCGATCCGACGATATTCCGCATTGGTGCTGATAAAACAGCAATGGCTCCTGTAGCGGGAGAGGTACCTACTCCGAGCACAGCAGTGGCAGTAAGAGGGGTGACAGCCGCTTGTAATGATCCAACAACAGCTGCGCTGGCGTTGATAGTCATATCCACCGCTGGGAAAGTATACAAAAGTGTATTGACCCCCAAATTACCCACACCAGAAGCGACCGTAATGTTGAAAGCGGTGTTACATGTCAAAATTGTAAAGCGGCCACAATTGTCTCCGTATTCTTTTACGCTCCAGTTAGGTGCTGGGGTACCCAAAAAAAGCAAGGGAATTCTTCCGGCAGACACAATGTACTTGTCTTTGTTTGAATAGCGCACGGGCATATCAAACTGAAGATATGTTTGAGGAAGACGCAAAGGTCCCACGGAAGCAATGTTGGATGATGGGTAAGGCTGGGTGGGCAAAGCGGCGCCTCTGTTTCCTGTGCTGGTGCTTGTCATTTTTCTTCACTTCTTAGTTACTGTTAAAGTTAGAAAATTATGGGGGATAAAATTTATTGGACCCAACCAATTTCCACAAAGAAAGGATAGAAGTCCGTCCAAGCTATGGAGACCAGCGAAAGTATGAGCACAAACGAATATTCATAGGCAAACAGTTGGAAATAATCCAACCCTGTCAACCATTCCAAAAACTGTGCTATTCCAAATCCTTCAATTGTTGGCCCATCTGGGTTTTTGATAACTATATCTGTTGGAGCCTGCTGCGCAGTAGGATCAAACCATTGAGGGTCTGGTCCATTGCCATTGTAATTCCAAGTGAATTCTTGTCCAATGGTCGAATGTGGATAGGCAGCAACAAGTTGCTTTTCAAGAGCATCCAGAGATCGCCAATACTGCGTAGGGTCGTCGGTAATTCCCTGCCCATTGAACCCCCACGCACCAGAAATGATATTCGGATTGTTGTAGTGATGAAAGTGAATTGGATCAAATAGTTGTGCAGTCCAAACTCTTGGGTCACCATGTGGTAATGTTCCTGGTTTGTGCTTGGGATTGTAGAATTTGCTCCAATCAGCAATGGGTTTCAAGAAATGTCTCAAAGAATTCAACCACACGCTCTCGTTATATTTCGCACCCACATATGCAGTGCGGTTATTGCGACTAATTTGATAGAGCCATTGATCAGCCTGTTGTTTGTTTGCAAGATTGGCGTGTTGATCAAACACTTTAGCAGAATTCGAATTGGCATGTTGTTGATTCCAGACAGTGGTTGCACAGTCTACCACAAATTGCAAAGTTGTGTCAGAGACAACTCCCATACTTGGCAGGTCCAAATCCACATAGTCATAGTAAGGGGGTCCACAAAAACTCATGTTTACTTCAAGCCTTGCGGCGCTTTATATTTTATTTGTTTAGAATTTGTTTTTCTCCTAGGAAATGGAAAAAGGGCTCGCAAGATTTGTCCAAAAGCACAATCCTGGGGGCCTTCATCTTCTCCAGATAAAGCCTTGTAAATTTGCCTGTCTCTGTTTTCCATTTTTCTAATATACAATCTAGAAAAATGGGCAATGGATGCAGTTGTGATTGGGCTAAGGATGCCTGGGAATCATTCAAAGGCTTTTTTGAAGAGATTGGTAAATGGATTGTCAATGAAGCGAAATACCTTTGGGGGGATGCCAAATGGTTATATTATATCAGCAAAGATCTGTTGTTGATCGCTGGCCCATTTTTAGGGTTCTTCTTGTATAGCATGCTTACAAGAGGAGAAATTGTTATTGAAAGATAAATCATTTCACAGTTAATTTAGTTTCTTTTACCATTATCTGTTCCAAGTCTTTGATGATGTGCATAAATTCTGGGAGTTCTCCATATTCAAGGTACCTTCCTGTCAAGATCGTT
>JAFEGS010000650.1 GCA_018239705.1 Verrucomicrobiota bacterium
GGAGCAGTGGTAACAAAGCAAGGCTTTGAGCAGGCTTTAAAAGGAGCTGATCCTCACACACTGCAGCTGCTTATAGACCACCCACGTAGAGAAGAAAGCCCTTTTATCGCCCTCATACAGTATAATCGCGCTGATTTGGTAAGATATGTAATGGATAAGGGAGAAGTGCCAAATAGGGAACATCTCGAAATAGCTATTCGACACGGCGCTTTGGACGTAGTACAGCTCCTCACTGACCATGGGATCTCTTCCGATAATGCCCTTTCTATTGCTGTGGAGCACAGGCAATGGGGAGTTGCACGATACTTTGCCAGCCAGTCAAAAGATTTCTACGGCCTGGTTGAGCTCTGCCGCTCACAATCAGGAAAAGCTCTCTTATACCGCTACCCACCGATTGCCTTTGCAGTAGAACTTGGGCTTCATGACGTGGCGAAATTCCTCATCGATAATGGAGAATCTGTCCAAGAAGCAACGCCGGATCTACCTGTATGGTGGGAGTATATTCACGATTGGGATAGTCGCTATGACCGTGTTGAGCAGATAGGCATGCAGCAGGGGCAGACACCGCTTGAGATTGCAATCAAACGACAAGATAGTGAAATGGTCAGAATCCTCACCACCTATAGTCCTGAGAATAGAGCAATTGCAGAGACGAACCACCGTCGGTATGTGGGCAATGTCGCGCCTCGCGGCGACATCGGGTATTGGTCAAACGATGGCACCTATGTTGTAGTAGAGTCCCTCCTTTCAGATGCATTGAAGACCGGAAACCAAGAGATTATCGACCTCGTCATAAAGGCCTATAGTGATCCGGAAAAGCTCTACGCAGAACGAACAGCCATGAAAAATCCTGAAACGATGCGTTCATGGATATACCAGAACGTCTTTCTCTGGAAAGGCGAAAAGGTGCAAGTTCCCGATTCTGTCCTTGAACTCTTCATGGAAAATGAGCAAGGGCTTAACCGCCCCCTCTCTGACGTAGCAATCTTGCTTCAGCATGGGTGGATCATTACAAGGCAGGAGCTTGAGCAGGCTTTGGTAAAAAACGACCCTCAAATGCTGCAGCTGCTTATCGACCATCCACGCATGAAAGAAAGTCCATTTATTTTGCTGGCAGAGCATAATCGTGCCGATCTTGCAAGCCGTCTGATCGAACAGGGGAATGTACCGGCAAGAGAGCATCTCAACACCGCTATTAAACATGGCGCTCTTGAAACTGCAAAGAAATTTATTGAAACTGGTGTAGACTTTGTTGGAGCGCTTACTTTTGCAGCTGAACAGAAGCAAAAGGCAATTGTCGAGTACCTTCTGACTTTACCGATAAGTGCAGAAGAGATTAAGGAGGCACATGCAGCTGCATATCGCGTGCACGCCTATGACATCATGGAGCTTCTCGAGCGCAACCGCTAAGAAGCTTCACTAAAACCTATTGATGCATTGGTAATTTTAAAGTACGCGAAGCGTTTCGGAGTGCGCAGCGCTTTGGCTGCGCTTTTCCTAAGCTGGCATTTTACAGGTACTTTTTGGTTGATTCATCACCTTTAACTCATAAAAAGCGCAGCCAAAGCGCTGCGCACTCCGAAACGCTTCGCGTGATCGCACAAAAAAGTTGTCTATTTCGTGATTTTAGGTTTTAGTACAGGTTCAAAGAAGGTGCACATGACAAATTCTCCAGACAAAAACGGGAAATGGCTTGAGCTTGTAGAAGCTGCAAAGATGCGGTGGGACTTACGTGAAATCCAGACCGTGCAGCATCTTTCACACAACCTTGTTGCATTTGCTTTGCAAGGCAAGAAAAGCGTCGTATTAAAGATTGGCAAAATCTCAAGTGAGGTGGCAGCTCTAGAGTGCTTTCATGGCGAAGGGGCTGTGCTGTTACTCGATAAGGATGAAACACAAGGCATGATGCTCTTGGAACGGTTAGTGCCTGGTGTTATGCTATCCACCATTCAAGATGATGATGAGGCCACACACATTGCTATAGATGTGATGCTCAAACTACGAAGACCATGTCCTGGTAGTAGTAACTTCATACAGCTCTCAGAATGGTTTAGTGCGTTTAAGACACTGCGTACGCGCTATGAAGGTACAACCGGCCCTATTGACAAAAAGATTTTTGAATCTGCTGAGGAAGCTGTAAAGGGCTTTTTTGCTGAAAAGCACTCCCCTGTGCTCATGCATGGAGACTTGCACCATTATAATATTCTGTCGTCAGAGAGAGGCTGGGTTGCGATCGATCCAAAAGGTATTGTCGGACCATCTGACTATGAAGTAGGGCCTTTTCTTTTAAATCCGCGCCATAAAACAGCAGAAGAAATAGGGCGTCTAACAAAACGACGCATAGCAATACTGTCAGAGCGGCTTGGAGTTGAAAAGAGACGCATTCGTGAATGGGCTATTGCGCATGCAGTACTTTCAGCCTGCTGGGGACTTGAAGACAATATGACTTACGAATATGCTATGGCCTTTGCAGCAATTATTTTTCGAGGCGAGCGCTCATGAAAGTACTCTTTATTCCAGGAAACGGCGGAGGCTCTCCAAAAGACAACTGGTTTCCCTACCTCAAAGAGGAGCTAGAAAAGCTTGGGGTGCGTGTTATAGCCTCAGAATTTCCTGACAATCAGCTTGCTCGAGAGGCCTACTGGATCCCCTTTTTGAAAAATGAGCTCAAGGCAGACGACCAGACGGTGCTGGTGGGACATTCATCGGGGGCCATTGCCGCTATGCGCCTGGCAGAGACTGACAAGCTGCTTGGATCTGTGCTTGTAGGTGCC
>JAFEGS010000651.1 GCA_018239705.1 Verrucomicrobiota bacterium
GAAGCAAACAGTTCCTGTAAGGTGCTCGAAATTTCCCCTCTCTTCTGGGTATAAAGAGGTGAGATGGAGACTACTACTGTATCGTCCCACTGCTGATGCTCCTGAAGCTTTTCTTGTAGTGCGTCCAAAGGCAGTTTTTCTTCAGTCAGAAGAAGATGGGCTCGCGATCCCAAGACCACCGCCTGCTCTTGCTGGCTTGCACGAATAGAGACTGCCTTCCAGATACAGTCACTACTCTCCTTGAGCATAGCGACATGCTGTTCATACCTCTTGCGCACATCTTGCGGAGTAATTTGCGGCAAGATACGAGACTGCACCTGGTAGTAGAGCATTCTACGGATCGTAATATCGGCCTTTATAATCTCCCACGCCTCACTTAGCTGCAAGCCTGCTGCATCGAGGTTCAGCATCATATTGGGCCCAAAGATCTCCTCAAGCTCTTCACGGACATCGCCGGAGCTCACGAGAAGGTTTTTATCTTGTGCATCAGCAATCACCAGCTCACGGTCAACGATGTCACTGAGCATCTGCCTCCAGTGCATCTGGTAAAACTGACAGCGCAGCTCAGACGATTCAAGGTATTGCGGATAGTGCTGGTAGAGCACCATATCCATCTTTTTCATGATATCAATGACAGAAATCACCTTGCCATTCACACTCGCCAGCACGCGATTGTTCGTGGAAATCCCCTGTCTTGTGTCGTAGCTTACCTCTTTTTCCTGATCGGCATGCAAAACAAAGGGAATCAGGGCAAAGGCGATAAAAGTAAAATATTTAATAATCATACAACATCTTTTCGTTTGAACAGGACAGCAAAAAAGCCATCCCTCTTTCCAGACTCTGGAATAGTTTCAAAAGGCTCTCCCACCTGCTCGATAGGGAGTGTGCGAAGAAAGTGCTCGACCTGCTCGCGATTTTCCTGCTTGAGAATACTGCAGGTAATGTACAAAATGTGTCCCTTGGGCCGCACAAAACTCAAAGCCTTTTCAAAGATGACGCGCTGCTGAGAAACTAGCCTCGAGAGCATCTCTTGAGAAAATTTGAACTTCATGTCTGGGTTTCTGCGCAAGGTCCCAGTCCCGGAGCAGGGTGCATCGACAACGACCCAATCCATCGATTTTTTCAGCATCTTCAGTCGAGAAAGATCTTCTGATAGTACCGTTTGCGCATTTTGAATACCGGCTCTTTTCAGTCTTTTTTTGGCTTCTCTAAGGGCTGGTGCTCGAATATCGTGCAGAAAGATCTGCCCTTTTCCCAAAAGCCTTGGCGCAAAGGCCAATGTCTTTCCCCCCGACCCGGCACAAAAATCGAGGACCTTCTGTCCAGGCTCAGCCTGCACAAGCTCGGCAACCCGCTGTGACCCCTCGTCCTGCACCTCAAAAAGGCCCTGTGTAAATTCAGGCAGGGTAAAAAAGTTGAGCTTCTTGTGAAAACAGATTGCCGTGCCTGCTTCTTTTCCAGCAGAGACAAAATAGCCTTGGGCTTGCCACTTGGCAAGAAGCTCTTCTCGAGTAGTTTTGAGGGCGTTGACCCGCACGAAGGTAGGAGCCTGCTCATTGCAGACAAGGGCAATTTCTACCGCTTTCTGCTCACCCCACGAGGAGGTAAGTTCCGTAAAGAGCTCCTGCGGCATACCGACGCGGATGTGTAAGGGAATCTCTTCCTGATCGAAATACTCTTTGGGATCGCGCTCTGCTCGAAGAGCTGCTCGCGCTCTCCAGGTAGGGGCGATTGCTCTCACTTCCAGCTGGTAGTCTAAAAGAGCCTTCCATCTGATGAGGTGATAGACATCTTCGCTGATACTTGCACGATCTTTAGATCCAAGAGCCCGATTTGCTCGAAAATAGCTACTTACAAAAAAGTCGATCGGTGCACTTTGACGCTCATATCCCTCTAATAACGAGATGAGGTGCTTCTGCCGGAAGGCCAATGCTTTGTTCTCTGCCATACTACTTATTTTATTTTTCGACAAAGTATACACCTCTGAGGTAGAAGAAACAACAAAAATCTACCCTGTTCAAAAATTAGGTAATTATGTAAAATATGTAATTTATGATTTCTTTTGTCCTAATTGCACTCTCTTTCCTCTGTGTTACCTTCGGCCAGCCAAGTGGCTATTCCCTCTCTTGTATACTGACAAGCGTGGCAGCGTTTGGGCTTTTTTTCCGCACCATCTGCTCCTTCTCCACTAAAAATCGCTTTTTGACAGGCTTTGCCTTTTTCTTTTGCGTGCAGGCAGTGCAGCTTTTTTGGTTCACCTTCCACCCGTTCCTCTACATATGGGGCGTCTATCTGCTGCTCTGTCTTCTCATAGGACTGCAGTTTGGGCTTCTCTCGCTCGCAGCATCAAAGCGGATACTCTCATCTCGTTTTTCTTGGCTCTTGCTACCGGCTTTATGGGTCATGATGGAATGGAGCAGGCTCTTTTGGCTTTCCGGTTTTTGCTTCAATTTTGTAGGACTCAGTGCTACAGACAACATATTCACACTGCAGATGGCCTCACTAGGCGGTATGTTGGGCCTCACCTTTTGGGTTATGCTCACGAACACTACCTTCTCCCGCCTGCTCCTCCTCAAAACCAAAAGCTCTCTCTTTCTCTTTTGCAGCACCGCAATCATCCCCTATCTTTTTGGAATCGCACATCTCAATATCCACACCAAAGAGATGCTTCAGTACGATAAGGATCATCCACCATTAACCTCCCTCATTGTCCACCAGAGAGTACTGCCTGCTGTGTCAGTCGGTGAGCGCAGCGATCCTATTAAAAAGGCGTTTCATCAGTGGCAAGAAATTATTACAGCAATTGGGCCTCATCGCAAAGAAAAGATTGATCTTCTCCTGACTCCTGAA
>JAFEGS010000652.1 GCA_018239705.1 Verrucomicrobiota bacterium
TAGCCATACCTTGACATCATTTGTTTACTGACTAAAGAGGTATTTTTCTCATGAGACGGAAGACTAAAACTGTTAGTAGTAGAATAAGCGCTGAGACAATTATGGAGCTCCGGTTTCTAAAAAGGGAACTGGGTGTTAACCAATCAGTGGTAATTCAGAGTGCGATTCATCATTTTTACCAAGAAACTAAGGCGAAAAAGCCAGGTTTTACACGTTATGAGCTTTTTGAGAAAACAGGATTTTTAGGGACTGTAAGGGCGGAGGAGGATCTTTCCGAAACATACAAGGAAAAACCTTTGATAAACATCTCTATTGTATAACAAATAAAATTACTGTACGCTTATAAGCATTTTATTATGGAGAGTATTATGAGTATGAGCGTACAACAGTACACTGTACCAACTGCTGTTACAAATATTCCACCTTTAGATGCACGCCAAGTACAGATAAATGATATCGCATCTAATTGCAATGTAACTGTTTTTTTTATAGCTGCGATTAAAAGAACAATAGCAGCCTGCGGGCCACAATTGGCAGCTCAAATAGTCAAACAGGGGCTAGAGCAGGCAGGTAAGTCAATTGAAACTGAACAATATGGAAACATTTTTAAGGCATTGCATAGAGCTGCATTTGAGGGCTGCACAGAGGTCGTTCAGCTGCTTTTAACCTTTCCTAATGCGCACGAGCTTGCTGTTATGGATGATGTAGATGGCTTTACAGGATTTCTCTGGGCTGCAAATAATGGTCACAAAGATGTGGTTGCACTGTTTTTAAGCTTACCGATTGCTTCTCGCCTCTTAGCTAAGAAGACCTCTGCTAACGCAACAGCTGCGCATTATATTGCATACAACAATCACACAGAAGTTATGAGACTGCTTTTAGCCTTGCCAAATGCGCAAGAGCTTCTCATGGCGCAAACTATCTATGGCAAGTCGCCACTGCATGAAGCTGCATGTGGAGGGAAGAAGAAGATTGTTGAACTCCTCTTAGCCTCGCTAGATGCTCAAAAGCTTGCCAGTTTGACAGATATTAGTGGCAATACAGCGTACGATGTTGCAACAAACCATGAGATAAAGAACCTTCTGTACCCATACCAGCCATATAGATGTGTACAGATTGCAAATAGAAGTATTGATTTTCTAAAATTTATCGCAACAGGGCCGTTTTAAGTATACCCCAAATGGTTCAAGAATTGGATTTTTTTGCGCGCCAAAGCCCCGGGGTTAAACGATCAAAAACAAGCCCATATTGGAATATTGGCTTGTTTTTGATCGTTTAACCGCGGGGCTTTCGCGCAGCAAAAAAACCAATTCTTGAACCATTTGGGGTATAACTACCTGATCACCTGATAAGTGTCTTCACAAGTAGGTGTGAAAGCCACTCTTCATACTCATCGGATGTCCATCCCTGTTCAATCACTAAAAGGCGATAGAGATCTCGCCCGGTGAGTGCCCACAGGATATCTCTTGCCTTCGGGATCTGTAATTCAGGCTTAAGAGCGTGCTGGGCCGCAATCATGTTGATCGTATCAACTTGTCGCTCAAAGCGGCGCCGCTCTCTTTCCTGTTCGAGCTCCTTAAATTCAGGAGCAAGGACAGAGGCGCTGCGAAAAAGATCCATCTGCGTCCTCTCTGCGTCATATATATGCCTTGCAATTTTAGCAGATATTGCCAGGTGTGCCTGTGGAGACTGTTCCTGCTTTGCCTCTCGAACGAGCGCTTCAAACTGGTCAGCGGGGAGAGCCTCGTCCAGAATCACGTGCAAGAGGCCTCGTTTTGACTGAAAGAGCCCATAGATAGTTGGCATGGACACTTCAGCTGCCTGGGCAAGTCGCTCAATGGTTACACACTCAAAGCCCTCAGTTGCAAAGAGCCTTTTTGCAGACTCAAGGATGCGGTTTCGCGTCTCAGCAGCTCGTGCATGTCGCCCGGCTGCATTATATGGTCGTTTCTTGGCTGTTGACATAATTGGTTATAGTTTGCTATAATGAATTTCGGATCAGTAAATTAGGAGATCATATATGAACCAAAAAAATAGAGCCATAGCCTATTACAGTGCGTTTGGTGAGAAAAATCTTGAAGAGGTAGCAAAATACCTGCATCCCGAGGTGACCTTTATCGGCCCTCTTGCAGAAATGCAGGGGAAAGAGGCCTATCTAGACGCTGCTAAAAAGTACATGGCGTTTTTTAAATCCCAAAAGATACGAGAGGTCTTCAGCTACGGAGATCGCGCGCTTCTCGTATTTGACTACGAGTTTCCGGCGCCTCTTGGACATGTTCCCGGAGCATCGCTGCTGACGTTCGAAGGAGAGCATATTGTAAAGATCGAGCTTTTCTATGACGGCTCTCTTTTCACTGAAAAGAAGGAAGAGATTTTTCAATAGAGTCTCCTGCAACCTGCCTTCCCTTCCACGGTCAAGGGAAGGTCTAATACAAAAACCCAAAGAGCCATAGGGGAATTTTTGATCCAATCCCCGTTTCTATATCATCACAAGCAAGAAACGCGTT
>JAFEGS010000065.1 GCA_018239705.1 Verrucomicrobiota bacterium
GTCTATCACGCCTACGGGTACATCAAGAAGGCTGCAGCAAAGGTAAATGCCAGTCTTGGATTGCTTACTCCCTTAATGGCAGAGGCGATCTGCCATGCTGCTGACGAAGTCATCAGCGGACAGCTCGATAGTGAATTTCCTCTTAGCATGTGGCAGACCGGTTCCGGAACGCAGTCAAACATGAATGTCAACGAAGTAATTGCCAACCGCGCAAACCAGCTTCTCGGGGGAGAACTTGGCAGCAAAAGCCCCATCCATCCAAATGACCATGTCAACATGTCGCAGTCTTCAAACGATACCTTCCCTTCCGCTATGCACATTGCAGCGGTACTAGAGATCGAGAATGCCCTTTTACCACAGGTCAAGGCCCTTCTGCAGGTTATCGAAAGCAAGGTGGTGCAGTGGCAAGAGGTGGTGAAAATTGGAAGAACGCACCTTCAGGATGCTGTTCCGCTGACGGTAGGCCAGGAGTGGAGCGGCTATGCAGCGCAGCTCAGCGGCGCCTGCTCCTTTATCAAATCAAGTATGCAAGGTCTGTATCACTTAGCAGCAGGAGGGACTGCTGTTGGCACAGGGATAAATGCACCCCCGCACTTTGATCGCCTCATTGCGGCGGAAATTGCGGCGCTCACCGGCTTTCCCTTTGAAACAGCACCAAATAAATTTGCTGCGATTGCCTCTTCAGACACGATGGTAGCTGCGATGGCGGGACTAAGAAGCCTTGCCGTTTCGCTTATGAAGCTGGCAAACGACTTGCGCTGGCTGGCATCGGGCCCACGATGTGGTTTGGGAGAGCTATTTCTTCCCTCAAACGAGCCCGGCTCCTCAATTATGCCGGGAAAGGTCAATCCAACGCAGTGTGAGGCTCTCTACATGATCTGCATCCAGGTGCTTTGTGAAGACCATGCAGTGAGCTTTGCTGGCTCTCAGGGCAATTTTGAGCTCAATGCGATGCGCCCAATCGTTATCAATAATTTTCTTCATTCGGCCCGCATCCTGACCGATGGCTGTGAGAAGTTTCGCCTCTATTGTGTGGAGGGGACTGAGCTCAATCGAGAGCGCATTGAGGAGTATGTGAAACGCTCTTTGATGCTGGTAACAGCGCTAAGTCCTGTTATTGGGTATGATAAGGCGGCACACATTGCGAAGAAAGCGCTTACAGAAAACACGACGCTTCGAGAGGCTGCCATTGCAAGCGGCTATGTGACTGAAGAGCAGTTTGATCAAATTGTTAGGACTGTTTACTACAAAGCTCAATAAATTTGGCTCTAATCGGGCTCTTTTCTAACACTCTTATTTCTTCATAGAGCTCTTCTTTCAGTTTGAGAAACTGTATTACATCATCCGGATCGCGCGGTGACTGTAGTGAGTTGAGCCTGTTTTGAAAGCTTGTACGTACATCGTCGGCAAGCTCTTTTGAGCTCTCTTGGAACACTTGTCTCAGAGACATCGGCGTTATGGTCACCTCTCGTAAGTGGTTCATATGCTCGTTCAGCTCTACGAGGGTTTCCAGCGTCAGCCGTTTTGAATAGATCTTGAAGGCCTTTTCCAGCTCCTTTGTCACTACCTGTTTTTCATCTGTCCCGGCTCCAAAACCTAAGAAGACTTTCATCCAGGAAAGCTCAATCATATGGTTGATAAACTCATTTGCAAGCAGATAGGCCTCATAGGTCTTTTCATCGGCAAGATTAAGAGCAACCATGTCATAGGCAAAGGTGATGTTTATCCCATTGCTTTTGGCCTTTTCTATCACATTTTTCGCACCTGCCAGCTGCTTTGCGCTCTCTTGGTTGAGGGTTGTTGGGATGGTAATACCCTTCTTCTTTGCCTTTTCAAAAAAGAGTTCGCGCTCTTTTGAGATTGTTTCGATCCGCTCAAGCAGTTTTTGTTTTTCCTGCTCTTCGTTATGGCAGCAGCTTTTTGCAATTGGAAAAAATATTTCATCTGTTCCGAGCGATACTTCTAGAGCTCGTATAATGGCAAGTTTTGCATCATTTCTGATTTGAGTAAGTTCCGGAAAAGTTTTGATGTCACCTGAGCAGGGATGGTTTTCGCTTTTGCAAATCACGTCCAAAAGGGCGTCTGCTATCGCGTTGTTCAGTTTGAGGCGATTTTCATTGGAGACTGAAGGGGTAAAGCGTGTCTGATCGAGGAAAATTTTGGCGGCTCTCTTTTTACCGAAAAGCCTGGCAAGGAAGCTGCTTTGCAGTGAATCTTGGATTTCAGCTTCAATGACTACCTGGATGGCGGCGAGTTGGCTATTATCGAGCGCTGCATGGCCCAAAATCCGGTAGAGCGCCTTGTGCTTGTAGGCTTGACGACAGAGCTCACCAAAAGCGATTGTTTCGCTTTTTGAAAGAAATCCCAAGAATGTATGATTTGCAAATGATTCAAACCACTTCTGTTTCCAATCTTTTGGCATTGAATAGAGATATTCCGGGAGTCTACTTGCAACTTCTCTCATTTCACCTTCGGTTAATCTGTTTGGATGCATTGTAGCTTTATCCATGAGATCAGTAAACTGTTCTTTTGATAAGGTGCTTATAGTCATAATCCCCCAAAATTCTTCTATTATTTCTACATATAATAATTAAAATTTTTTAGTGCTAGAAGAATTTAAAAGAATTTAAGGAAGCAAGAGCCCGCTTTCAAGTAAATAGCTTGCATTGCAGCTTCGAGCAAGATCTTGGCTATGGGTAACTACAAGAAGAGTCTTTTTTTCTTCTTCTACCCACGAAAAGAGGAGGTTTTGAATTTCTATGGCAGTGATGTGGTCGAGATTTCCCGTTGGCTCATCGGCAAAGAGGATATCAGGATCGCACATGAAGGCTCGCGCGATAGCCAGGCGCTGCTTTTCTCCGCCGGAGAGCTTTATTGCCGGAAGATGCCTTCTTTCATAAAGGCCAACCTTTTGCAGGAGCTCTACAGCTTTATGGAAGCTTTCACTTTTTGGCCCCACATCATACCTCGCAATTGCCCGTGGGATGAGCAGGTTGTCAATCGCCGTGATGTCAGAGAGGAGATGAAAGGCCTGAAATACAAACCCGAGGTGGCGGTTTCTCAGCAGATTCGCTTTAGGATAATAGACTTCCTTTCCATTGATCCAGAGCGTGCCTGTGGTTGGTTCATCGAGCGTGCCAAGAATATGCAGGAGGGAGCTTTTGCCCTCTCCGGATTTGCCGATGATGGCAGTGCTCGTTCCCTTATAGAGCTCAAGGTCAATACCCTTCAAGAGCTCTAGAGGAGCAGGACTTGTAAAGGTCTTTGTGATCTTTTCGGCTTTTAAGATGGGGTCATTCATTTCTCAAGGCCTCTGAGGTGTTGATTCTACTTGCCTGGAAGGCAGGAATGATGCCAGAAAGGCACGAGATGCAGGCACAAGAGCCGATGACAAAGAGCAGCGCTTCAACACTTATCTGAGAGGGGAGGTTGTTGCCGTAGAACGTAGTATTGAGCACTTCAAACCCTTGCAGGCTTCCTAGCTGACGTAGGAGGAAGGAGAGATTATTCAGTGTCAGGATGGCAAGCGCTGCTCCCAGAATGCTCCCCGTAGCTCCCATGATAAAGCCGCAGAGGCCGAAAATCGCGCCAATGCTTGTTTTACTGGCGCCTAACGCTCGCAGGATAGCGATCTCTTTTCTCTTGTCATGCACCAGGATAATCAGCATAGAGATGATGTTGGAACAGGCCACAATCATGATGATAAAGGAGATCAGCGAAAAGAGGTTTCTGTCACTTTTCATCTGCTGCAGGATATCTTTTGTAAAGTCGAACTCTTCGTAGGTGCGTATGTCCCAATAGGGGGAAATATTTTCCTTTTTGAACAGCTCTACCAGCTCTTTTTTGATCTGGTCTGCCTTCTTGAGGTCGTTGAAGTGCACATTAAAGCCGGTGGGAAGGGATTGCTCTTCTGTAAAGGTGGCGTCATGGATGCGGCTGACAAGCTCAGGCCTTGCAAGCACCACTTTGCCGCCTGTTGGAATGATGCCGGGGTCGTAAAAGCCTGCAACAAATACCGGCACACGCTGCTCTTGCAGGGCAGTGGCTCCAAAGGCCCGGTAGCTTATCGTGCCTCGATCTCCAACTAAGGTGCCCGCATCGCGAAAGCTCTTTGGCAGCAGAATGCCCTCTCCGCGCTGCGCATCATGGGGCAGGACCCATTCCTGGCCCCTTTTTTCCACCCACAGAGGCGGCAAGTGCTGGTTCAAAATATTTTGTTTATCTTCTTCAGTGATTGGCAGCAGGCTTATATTGAGAAACTGATTTGTTGGATCAAAGCTTACTACATAGGAGCTTTGAGAGATGGTCTGTTCTGTTGGCGGTGCATACGGTGCCTCTTGTCGAATGAGGCGCACCTTTAGCGACGCCGGAGCGGTCTCAAAAATATCGCAGGAGAGTCCAGGGATAGAGCGTATTGCTTTTTGTGCCAGCTTTACGAGGTCAAGAGAGCTTGGCTTCGGGAACCCAGGGGGAAGAGCCGGGTCTTCATCTGGGTTGTAGGGGTCTGTAGTTTCAGCTGAGAGCTTCTCTCGAAGACTTTTATGGGAAAAATGGGAGCCGGCTGCTGCTGCATCAATCTGGTAGTAGTAGCTTGCGTAGTAAGCAGAGGTTGGGGTGATTCTGATGGGGGCTGTGAGGGCAAGCATCTTCTCAGTCCAGCGCTTTTCAATGCCCTCTTGAACAGAAAAGAAGACAATACTCAGCCACACGACAGTTGCAATAACGACGACTGAAATGAGGCTGATGCAGGATACAGAAAGCTGTCGCACACGTGGGACGAGGTACTTGCGTGCGACTGAGAACTCATACATTATTTTGTTTCTTTAAACTCGACATGCTCTCGTACGATGGGATCAAACTTCTTGAGGGAGATCCGCTCCGGTGTGGAAGACTTGTTTTTCGATGTGTAATAGAAAAAGGTGCTCTTGGTACTTTTTAGCTTAATTTTTTCTCTTTTGCTGGCCATGAGGGGTGTTACTCCGGTTGTATAATTTTAATGGCAAAATCATAGCAGAACTAGCGGTATGTTGTCAACCTCGAAAGCCTGCAAAGTATTTTTCTTGACGGTATAGGATATTTACGTATACAATGTTTAAGTGCCGGAGCTTCTCATGAAAAAAAACTATCCACTGAAAAAACCCCTTCCCATTGGCATTAGCGACTTCAAAGACGTTATCGATGGCGGCTATGCCTATGTCGACAAATCTCTTTTGATTGAAGAGTTGGAGCAGAGAGGCACAGTCGTGGCTCTTATCCCTCGCATGCGCCGTTTCGGTAAGACTCTTAATCTCTCCATGCTGCGCTATTTCTTTGAGAAGAGAGAGAGCGACACCAGCTACCTCTTCAAGAATTTGAATATATGGAAAGAGGAACAATACCGGCAGCTTCAAGGAAAATTTCCTGTTATTTTTCTCACCCTCAAGGATATAAAGCAGCCTTCCTTCGAGCAAATGTTCAAATCACTCCATCGAGTAGTAACAACAGAATATACACGTCACAGATATCTCTTAGATGGAGAAACTCTCACTCCAGAAGAAAAAGATTATTTTAACACGATTCTGAAAACAGCTGCGGACGCCCCATTACTCGAAGAGAGTCTCCTTCGTTTAACCGAGTGGCTCTCTCGCTACCACAAAACAAAAGTTATTCTTCTTATCGACGAGTATGATACGCCCGCTCACTCTGCATTTGTAGGAGGGTTCTACGAGACTTTAATTTCTTTTTTGCGCAACTGGCTCTCAGCAGGCCTCAAAGATAACGGGTGCATCGAACGGGCCGTCCTTACCGGCATTCTACGCATAACCAAGGAAAGCATTTTTTCAGGCTTGAATAATGTTCGCACGTTTTCCATCCTGAACAAACCATTTCAAGATAAATTTGGGCTCTTGGAGTCAGAAGTGGCAGCTGTTTTAGAAGAGTACGATCTTTCAGGCAAGCTTTCAGGCATGCGAGAGTGGTATAATGGATACCGTATTGGTTCATGCCCCGGAATCTATAACCCATGGTCGGTGTTAACCTGCATCGAGAGCGAAGGGGAATTTGCACCCTACTGGGTAAATACGAGCGATAACGCCCTTATGAAGCAGCTCATAACCAAGGGAGGAAAAGAGCTCAAGGCTGACCTTGAGGAA
>JAFEGS010000066.1 GCA_018239705.1 Verrucomicrobiota bacterium
TTGTTTGTCGTTTAAGTCCTTTTCGTCGTTTTCGTCTTTTGTGTCGTTTGTCGTTGGTGTCGTTTATGATTTTACATCCCAGCCCCTTCACCCTGCACCACAAATGACGTCTCAGTAGTAGCAGAAGGAAGCTCTGTAGGAGTGCTAGTCACACTGCTTGTTTCCTTTTGCGGAGCATCCTCTATTGACTGGTATGCCATATATGCAGCAAGAGCAAACACAGTCCCACGGACTACTAGCTCATGATCCATCGTAGCGATACCCAAGCAACCATGCACCAGTCCAACAACACCGCAGCTTACCAGCATTGCCGGTTTGAATCTCTCGATACCTTCCATGAGCAGCCCACCGCTTTCTATGGCCGACTTCTCGAACGATTCCTTAGTGATTTCTCCCTCTATTATTTTCTTTGCAATTGGGGTAAAAATCTGAATAGCCCGCATCGCCCAAAAAACGGCTGCAGCGCCTACTGCAGTACCGGTGACAATGCTCATTGTAAAGAGCGTCTCCGGAAGTGCATCCACCACCTTTATAGCTATAGGACGAAGGTGATCTGGGATGTGTGGCGACAGCTCTATCTGCTCCTTCATATAGTCTGTGACAGTCTTGTACTGCTCCTGTGCCTGCTCATACAGAAGGACCCCTTTATCGTGGACCCACTTTACGCGATCCATAGCTTCTTTTGGCAAAATATTCTCTAGGAACTGCATAACGGACCTCCAAAATTACTTGTTTTAATTGTGTTGTAGCACTGCATGATAAAGATTTGATAAAGTTAAGATAAAGCATAAAGATTTAAGTTGCTACACATAAATGACTTTAGGTATAATGGAGCGCATGTCAAGCGCCACTGAAAATGCTACAAAAACCAAGCGGGTCCTCCTCTGGACCTATCTCCTTTCCGAGCCGCTCGTCTGCCTCTTTGGTCTTTTTTCTGTGATACTCGTAAAGGATCTTGGCGCAACAGCGCTGCAGATTGCTGTCTTTACCATGCTCAAACCTACTGTATCAGTAATCTCCTATTTTTGGACCTCTATTGTAGGTCAAAGAGGAAATGTCTTAATACAAAATCTTGTAAAGACTACCTACTTTTCAGCACTACCCTTTTTCTTTCTCTATTTTTTTGATAATGTCTGGCTCGCCATCGCCTGCTCGCTCATCTACATGATCTTCTCTCGCGCCCAGATGCCCTTTTTGATGGAGCTGTTCAAAAGAAACGTGGCCAAGGAGAGTAGGGAAAAGAGCTTTGGATCGATCTCAATGTTTGCCTATGCTGAAGGCGTAATCCTCTCTCTTGTTATCGGCATGACCCTTGACCACAACCACACCTACTTCAAGGAGCTCTTTGTCCTCTGTAGCATCTTGATTCTTATTGTAGGCCTATTGCAAAGGCGCCTCCATGTCACCTCCGAGCCCGAAGAGTGTGCAGCCAAGAAAACCAGCCATCCACTGAAAGAGACGATAGCCCTCCTCAAGAGAAGAAAAGACTTTGCACGGTTTCAATTTGGGTTCATGATATCGATGATTGGCCTGATGTTTGCCATGCCTGCTATTCCCTTTTTCCTATCTGAACAGGGCCACTCCTATACAACCCTGATGGCCGCCTTTAGCATCTGTAAGGGCTGCGGATTTGTAGCTGCTATGCCCTTTTGGACAAAATGGATGGAAAAGGCCTCTATTGAACGACAATCGCTTTTTGTCTGTGTGGGATTTGGCCTGTTTTACTTGCTTCTTGCGCTATCAGTTCTGGGCCCATTATGGCTCTTTGCTTCCTACCTCCTCTACGGCATTGTGCAGGCTGCAAGCCACATGCTCTGGCATCTCTCCGGCCCAGCATTTGCAAACAATGAAGAGAGCACGCCCTACTCTGCGGTCAATGTGCTCATGGTTGGTGTGAGGGGTATTATTGTCCCCCCACTTGGAGCCTATTTCTTTGAATGTTTTGGAGCGGTAGCTACGCTCATTGTAGGGATGGCGCTGTGCCTTCTCGGCGGGCTCTATTTCTGTCTTAGAGCACGCGATGAGGTCTCTCTGCTTGAGCCTTCACAGCACCACTAAGCTCATTTAAGAATTTGCGAAATGGGCTGATTTGATAGAGCTTTGCACTTTCAGGCATGTAGTGCAGGATCTTTTCAACCATTGTCTGAAGCTCTTTTCCAAGTGCTTTATTTTCCCCGACTATTTCCTTGACCAGCTCCCTCTCACTCTTTTTAAAAGCCACCTTACCCGTGAGAAGCTTTGCCTGCACGATCGCCCTCTTCACCTGTTTATCCTCAAGATCAAAAGTAGAACCGGGAGGCACTTTTGCAGCAAGCCTTCCATTAAAAGAGATCAAAGCCATAGATGTACCAGGACCAACCTGCTCGCCACTGAGCATGCCAAGCTTAATTTTTCCCGCATCCTCATGGCTTACGAGGCGGTACTTGTCTTTCCCGGATGCTGTTTTAGTAACCAGGAGGTATTGCCCAGGAATCTGGTAGTTACCGTGCTCCGCACTCCCTATCTTTGCACCACCACGCGCTGACAAAAATAGGTTAGGAGAAAATTCAAGATCGTATTCGTTTTGTGTAAAAATAGGAGCGAGCCTTCCTGATGGAAGTAGCGAGGTGGCTTGAGAAAACTGACTCGATTGAGCTAAAGAGTCCAATCGATATCCATCCCTTCCCATACTAGCTAACTGTTGATACTGCTTATTTTCAAGCCCTTTATAGAAGAGCTCAACTTCTAGTTCCCGTTCGACCTCTACTTCTCGCTCTTCCTGCACCTCTTTTTCAACTTCGATCTCTACTTCTACTTCAATCTCCCCTTCTCCCTCAACCATTCCTATCGTAACAACCGAAGGGATATCTTCTGCCTTCACACATGTTCGTAGCTTATTTTCAAGGACTGTCTTTACATCTCCCTCTCCGTATCGCTGCGGTATGCTCTTTCGAATCTGCTCCTTAACAGAGTGACTGATGGTCTTTGATGCCTCTACTTTGTCCAAAAACTTCAGACACTGCCCGACTTCATAATCGATACCCTCTTGAGCGCTGACCTGACGTGTTGCATGTAGACTTGCATAGGGATCATCCCTTTCAGTTGCTTCGAAGAGCAGCTGCAGCTCGTCATACACTGCCTTTCTCTCTGCAAAAGGCATGTGCGTCATTGTAGCTCTTATTGGCTCTTCAACGGTCTCTCTCATTTTGTGCTTACCGGCAAGCCAATTTTTCTCGCGCTGGTCAATGGCCAAATTTTTGAGCAGGTAGTTCCATATAGCATCTGAGTTGATGGCAAACTCTTCTGCAAAGGAGCTACTCATCTCTGCAAATTTTTCATTTACCCCTTTTGCATTCCAGCTCGTTTCACTTTGACTTTCTAAAACCTTTCCAAGCGCAAGTGCAAGCGTCTTTTCGACCTCTGTCTGTGGCTCTAAAGCGGCCACCTTTTCCGCACATTCATAGTAGCTACATGCCAGCATCGACTTATAGGGCTCATTTTCAAAAGCTGCCTGCAGCAGTAGTGTTGCTACATGATCCTGCACCTCTTTGGTAATGAGAAAATCGCCTGTCTGCGCATTCAAAATTTGGCGCATTCGGAAGAAAGCCTGGAGTATATCTCTCAGTGTCATCCCCTTACGGATACTTACTATTGCCTTTGCATTTGGCGGTTGCTTGATATCTGTCCCTGTCTCATGCTTACTTGGGATAATGGTAATACGCTCCCCGGGCTGCAGCTTCGATTGGCTAAGAGGAACTGTAGTAAACTTTCCATCGTCTCCCATCTCACGAGAGAGCCATTCGCCCTTCGCATTTGGGAAGACACATCCCTTGATCTCCGGCCGCCGTCCTCCTGTAGCAATCTCTACAAGAACTTCATCGACATACCCTTGCAGGTCAGCCTTTTCCTTGAGCAGGTTGCCACTATCAATAAATACATATACATCTTTTTCTGTAGCAAAAATATTTTTTACCTGATTCGTATAGCTCCCATTTTTGCTATCGAGTGTTCGGGTAATCGACTTGCCACTTTGGATATCGCTCTCTACCTTGGCAATGGTTCTTCCATCAGTTCCCAGCTCAGCCAGCACCTTCATCGAGGAAGCCAAAATCCCCTCATGCACCGTGCCTGAGTAGCCACATTTTTGGTTACTAACCCCAAAACAGCCCTGAGGGGTTACCGAGATGCTCTTAGGGAAGAGCGACACCTGGCGAAATACATACGATTCCATGAAATCCTGTAAGGACTTGGCATCTTTATTCAACGCTGCTTGGTATGCATCGATGAGTGCATCTGAGGGCGGTTTATCTCTAAAAATAAATTTGTCAGTGTTCTCCCTTCCGAAAACTCGGGTGTACTCTTTATAGGCATCTGTCTCATTAAGCAGTATCCCCTCTATTTTCATCTCCTTTTCGGCGGCACTTTGAAGATTTTTGAAAATATCGAGTACGGCATCTTTCGGAATACCCTCGTGAAGTACAAGCTGTGCAGAGTAGATCACCTGCTCATACGGATCGCTCGGGATGCTAGGCTTTGCACTGGTCGGAGCAAAGTAGGGGCGAGCTGTATAGACACCGCTTTGTGGATCTGTAAAATATTGTGACCCGCACTCTTTCAAAAGCGACTTTCTCAAAATGGAGCTTATCGACTTTGCACAGACTCCAAGAGCTTTTCTAATATCGGGATCTTTGATATTGGCTTCAATCCACACTTTGCGGTTTGCAGCGTACCTCTTTTTTTGGATGATCAGATACTCTTTTGAGCCTTCGGGATATTTGGTTGTCTCCACCAGCTTCTGAGACAATTTTGCCTCCTCAGACTTGGTGCATAGCTTTGAAATGGCTTCATCAAAGGGGGTTGTCTGGAGCATGAAATGCTCGAGATACCTGTTTGGATCATTTTTTCGAAGAGCTGCAAGATCTATACTCTTTTTATACTTCTCGTCCACAATCTCAAAGGCAATTCTACTCAAAATTGGAGCCACCTCTCTGTCATATAAGGGAACTGATAGCTCTTTTGCAGTCCTCTGGTACTGAGGATTTTGTCGATTTTGGAATTTATTGACAAAGTCAAGTGAAACTTTTTTGTGTAGCTCTGGATCGCACGCAAGGCGCATAACCATCTGAGAGACAATAGTCGCTCTCTCTGTATGTACCACTTCCCTCTCGCCTGTAGGGAATTTATAGATGATCCCCGGATCCATCGTCATATCAACTTCGTCGATCTGCACAAGTTCATTTTGAAATTCCTGCATGATTGTATTGAGTATCTCATTGCAGGCCACATTTCCATCAGACAAAGACTCTTTCCAGCCGGCAAGACACGCCTTTCGCTGATCCGGGGTACACAGTATACAAGCTCCACGCTCTTTTGCACCTTGCAGCCCTTCCAAGTAGGTCTGTAGGTAGATACTGTCCTTTGAAAGATCCCTGTTAAAGGGCATAACAAAAACAAACTGATCAAACGAATCTCCGAGCACTTGCGATAGCTTATTTCGCACCTCTGCAAAGAGGGATGGGGGCACACAGACCGTTGAGAGGCGTTCAGGATTGGCAAACAAAAAGGCCAAAACCGGCTGTAAGACAGAGGTCTTTCCTGCACCCATAATCATCTGCAGCACCATATCTTCGCCGCTCTTTTGTGCTTCATTGAATTTGCGGATGTTTACCACCTGGTCTTCGCGCAGTTTAAATTTTAAAATTGTCTCTGCCGCAAGAAAGACCATAGCCAATGGATCGCTATCGACATCATAGCTTCTCTTTATTGCAAGAGACTTACCCAGATCATCCAGTAGAATTGCTCTTGAATCAACGGGTGCGGCCTGGATCTCTTCAATTTTCACTGTAGCGCTATCGAGGTGCTGGACAAACTCCTTTTGAATCAGATAGTCCTTCACCGCTTTTTTGAGTGTTTCTATTGCCTCTTCTGTAAGCTCCGGAAAGCGCCTTGCGATCTCTTTATCGCCATCGAGGCGCGCACAGAGAACACACAGCTCTTGGATGGTGGGAAGCATGCGCTTTTTTGACCGAAATTGCATCTCAGATACGGGATCTGCCATCAGAGCGAGGTGTACACTTTGCGTGATCGCACTCTCCACAGTGGCAAGATGCTGGCTCTCCCTGATAGATTGTTCGGTAATAGCTCCTTTGAG
>JAFEGS010000067.1 GCA_018239705.1 Verrucomicrobiota bacterium
TTACTTGCACAGGACCACGCCGCAGTTGTCGGCCAAGAACATACCGTAAAGGGCTGGGTGAAGACCGTGCGCATCCAGAAAAATAATACCTTCATCGAAATTAATGACGGCTCATGCTTCACAAACCTTCAAGGGATTATCGATTCTACGCTTCCCTCGTATGAGAACGTCGTCTCTCATCTCTCTACCGGTATTTCCATCTCGGCATCCGGTACCATTGTAGAGAGCCCAGGACAGAACCAGAACCTGGAAATGCACATAAAAGAGATTACGATTATTGGAGCTGCCGATCCTGAGACCTATCCACTGCAGAAAAAGCGCCATTCATTTGAGTTTCTCAGGACCATCGCGCATCTACGACCTCGCACCAATACATTTGGGGCAGTAGCTAGGGTAAGTAACTCCTTAGCACATGCAACGCACTGCTTCTTTCAAGAGCGCGGCTTTTTGCATGTCCATACGCCAATCATCACGGGAAGTGACTGTGAAGGGGGCGGCCAGATGTTTCAGGTTTCGACGCTGCCATTCGAAAAGCCGCCGACAACTCCTGAGGGCAAAATTGACTACGCAAAGGACTTTTTTGCACGGCCCACCTACTTGACCGTTTCCGGTCAGCTCAATGGTGAGTCCTATGCCTGCGCCCTTTCAGATATCTATACCTTTGGTCCTACCTTCAGAGCCGAAAACTCCAACACATCGAGGCACCTTGCTGAGTTTTGGATGATTGAGCCTGAAATGGCCTTTGCAGATATTAAAGACAACATGGAAAATGCTGAGAGCTATATCAAGTATGTCCTTGCGAGAGTGATGAAAGAATGTCCCGATGATATGGCCTTCTTCAACCAGTTTATCGAACCGGGTACCATTGAACGCCTCCAGAAGGTGATTGACACGCCGTTTGAACGATCCACCTACACCTACGCAGTTCGCGTGCTTCAGAAATCGGGCAAAAGCTTCCAGTTTCCCGTAGAGTGGGGACTCGACCTTCAGTCAGAGCATGAACGCTACCTGACGGAGGAGTACTTTGGAAAGCCGGTGATCCTCAGCGACTACCCCAGAAAGATCAAAGCCTTCTACATGAGGGACAATGATGATGGCAATACGGTAGCAGCAATGGACATCCTCGTGCCAAAAATTGGAGAGATCGTTGGTGGAAGCCAAAGAGAAGAGCGTCTCGATCTTCTGGAGCGAAAGCTTGTGGAGTTTGGCCTTTCTAAGGAAAACTACAAGTGGTATCTAGATCTTCGCACCTACGGCTCTGTGCCCCATGCAGGGTATGGAGTGGGCTTTGAGAGGCTCCTTCAGTTTGTCACCGGACTTGATAATATCCGCGATGTGATCCCATTTCCTCGCTATCCCGGAAATGCTGATTTCTAGTACGAAAGGTGGTTGTTAATCTCTGCACAGCGTTGAGAAGCGAAATCTCTGTCGTGTAGAGCTGCTCCTCTAAAAAGCGGCGTCTAGTCTCTAAGAGCTGATCGAGGTGATCAATATTGAGAAGTATTGTCTCACCTTGCTCTAGTCTCGGGTCGATATTTCTTGGAACGGAGAGGTCTATGAGAAGCCTTTTTTTCGTGCATCTTTGGCCCTCAGTGAGCAGGTAATTTGGGCTTTTTGTAGCGCAGATGAGCCATGGGAAATGGTGCCATTTCGATGTAAGCTCTTCCCATTCAAGGACTTGGCAGCCCATCTCGCGGCTTATAGCGAGACTGCTAGCTCTTGAGCGATTGCAGAAGGTGATATCGTTTGTGCCCTGCTGCTTGAGAAAGCGGGCGATCTTCAGATTAATCTCAGAGGTGCCAACAAAGAGCACTGAGGGCAGATTTCCCTCGAAAAACTCATGAGCATGCAAAAAGAGCGCATGTTCTAAATCGGGTAGAAGCTTCGTAAATAGATACTGCGTGCGCATCTCCTTTCCTACTTTCAGGCACTTTTGGAAGAGAAAATGGAGCTCCTTACAGAGGCTTCGTAGTGCTATAGCCGCTTCGTAGGCAAGCTTTACCTGGCCTTGGATCTCTGTCTCAGCGATGATGGCGCTATCTAGCCCTGTAGTTACCTTAGCCAGGTGGAGGAAGCAGTCAAAGCCAAAAAAGGTGTAGAGCTTCTGCTCAAACTCGTGGGTAATTTCTTCTTTGAGGATGGCTAGAATCTCACTGTGGGCCTGTACCATATCTTCTGCGCTGAAATAGAGCTCGCTTCTGTTGCAGGTGGAGAGCAGTACAAAGGTGCCGTTTTTGAGGGGGTTTTCAAGAAAAAAGCGCCTCTGGCATGCTTTAGCAATGGTTTCTCGAAGACTCACATTTGCCAGCTTATGATTGATGCCTACAACACCGATATGCATGAAATTCCGCCCCAGATTATGTTGTAGGTTCAAATTGAATATTTTCGATAAGCTTTCGAATCTCTGCAAGCGAGCTGAGAAAGAGAGGGTTTGTGTCTGAAGAGAGCAAAAACCCCTCAGGCACATGTTTTGCTGTCGACGTATAGTAGTGGTGGGCTTTCCCTTGCGTAAAGGGAGTGACCACATAGCCTGTATCATACTCAAAGGCTTGTCTACTGTCATCTTGCGACAAAAGCACCTCGTGGATCTTCTCTCCCGGCCTGATGCCTACGAGCGTGTGCGGCACGCCCGGAGCGAAGACATTCGCTAAATCGACAATCCTGACGCTTGCAGCCTTTGGGATGAAAATCTCGCCGCCAAGAAGCCTGCCTGCAGATGAACAGACAAACTCCACAGCCTGCTCAAGCGTAAGCCAAAACCGTGTCATCCTCACGTCGGTAATGGGAAGAGCAGTGGCTCCCTCCTTCAAAAGCTCTTGCCAGTAGGGAAGTATACTGCCTCTACTGCCGAGCACATTGCCATAGCGCACAACAGAAAAGGCAGGAGTGCCGCTTTTACCCACATAGGAATTGCCGGCAACGAAGAGCTTGTCGGAGCAGAGCTTTGTGGCTCCATAGAGGTTTACAGGGTTTACAGCCTTGTCGGTAGAGAGGGCAATGACCTTTTCGACTCGCGCATCAACGGCAGCATCAATGATGTTCATAGCGCCCTGCACGTTGGTTTTGACAAACTCGGAAGGGTTGTATTCTGCTGCAGGAACCTGCTTGAGCGCTGCAGCGTGAATGACATACTGCACTTCGTGAAAGGCTCTTGCTAGCCGATCTTTATCTCGCACATCGCCTAAGAAATAGCGGATCTTAGGGTGGTTAAAGAGGGGGTGGCTCTTCTGCATTTGCCACTGCTTCCACTCGTCTCTGCTGAAGATGATGACTTTGCTGCAGAGGTTTTTGCTTAGAAGCCGTGTGGCCATTGCCTTGCCAAAACTTCCTGTTCCTCCTGTAATGAGCACGGTCTTGTCGCGAAAAATTTCATCTGGATCTCTGGGCGTTTGCATGAGGAGTCACTCTTTAAGTTTTTCCTCATTCTCTATGGTATGGCCCAAACTTTCAAGAAATATCGTACATAAAGTTAGAGAACTACACTCTACATCATAAAGGCCTGTCTGAACATTCCTAGCTGGGTCTGCTGGAAGACTTTCTTGGCTACTTGTATGCCCTCATCATTTTTATAGTTATTTTTGACCGCTCTAGCATCCCTCATGTGATCAGCTGTTATATTTAAATTAACTTCTGTGCTTGCCTGTTCTGGAATCAAAAAGTCCAAGCCGAGGTCGGCAGCTAGGTCGGTTGTAGTCCCTTCTTCTATATGTCCAAGTCCACGGTTGATTTGCTCACGTGCTTTTTTCTCTCCTCCAGTGCTAACTTTAAGAGATGAATCTGGGAATAATTTATCAAATTTATCTATGGAGGGGTTATCTATGTACTCGAAGTAATTTTGCATGAAGTTAAATACTTCTGTGCTGTGGTTTTTAATGTGTTGGTCGTAACAAAATGACTTTATAGTTCCTGTGGATTTGAAAATGATCGCTATATTTTTCATATTGTCCTCAGCAGTTCCTTGATGCAATATATTATGCAAAAACTCAATTTTTGTTGTGTCAGGTTTTGCTTTAGCAAACATAAGATCCATTAATTCATACTTTTCGTTTTTCAAAAGATGTTGCATGATCGCTACTTGTGCTTCAGGTGTTGCGTTACTGAATAGAGCACCTTGTGCTTTAACTTCTACTTTGGAAAACAGCTGTCCCAGTAACTCATAATTTTTGTTTTTCAAAAGATGCTGCATGATCTCTTCTTGTGCAGCAGGCCCTGCTTTACTGAAAATAGCAAGTTGCGCTTTAGGATTTGCTGCACTGAACAGGCCGTTTCTTTGTTCTACCTTACCTCCTTGGGCTAGATCATGTAGTATCGCAACTTGCGCTTCAGGCTTGGCTGCATTGAACAGGCTGTTTCTAAATGCTAGTTTGTCTGTTTGCGCAAGATGTTGCATGATCGCTACTTGTGCTTCGGGTTTTGCTTTACTGAACGCAGGTTCGAATTTTTCATTTGCAATATAGTTCCTCATCGATCCAAGTGCTTCAGGTTTTGCTTGAGAGCAGAGATACACTAATTTTTCATAGCTGCTGTTTTTAGAAGCGTCGTCCAAGTCATCTCGTTGGTCATTCCAATTCTTCTTTTTAAATCCACTTTTTTCACACTCGACTTCTATGTCTGAGAGGTATGATTTTGGATTAAATAGTTCTTCGAGTACATCATTTGATAATTTAGTTTCTACCATTTCACTTACTATAAGGTATTGTTTTATCTTTTCGTTTATTTGGAATTTGAGACTGTTCGGTGTCATTTTTTCGCCTGGTCGGTTTTTACTAATAGTACCACTGAGTTTTTCTGTAAGTGTGTCGAAATCCAATTTACCTGTTTTTAGATTTACTCCCAAGTCGGACAATTGTTGTAATTGTTCATGCCGATCGCGTCTAGTTACCATTTTTTCTTTCATTTTTGCGATGAGAGGATCTTGTGTGAGTTTTGTTAATAGTTTTTCTTCAGCTTTGGAGAATAATGCGGTACTCGTTTCTGTGTTCGCTACCTCATTTTTACTAATATTATCCTTTACCATTGCCTTCACGGCAGCCCTTACTACTGCTTCTTTCCCCCCTTCTGGCACCTTTTCATCAGAGGAAATGTGATCGTAGATCTCTTTTGCCTGCTGGCCTGTTACGTATCCATTTTCTGTCTTTCCCCCACTTAACTTGGAAAGACCTTCTCGTACGTATTTGGTAAAAGAGCTCTCTATGTGCACCACTTTTTTGTTATCAGAGCCTGTCTCAATGCGGATATGGCGACCAAGGTATTTATCGCTCTCTTTGATCTGACTGAAATCGTAGGTGGGTTTTATCTGACCACTATCTTCTACTCTTGGTGAGTTACTCATACAACGCCTCAAGGTTTTATTTTTTCTGCCACTACTTTTACTGTAACATAGTAATAAATAATTTAAAATTAAATTTAGACGATTGCAATAAAAGCCACCTCTCTATATATTCCAGAGGTATGGCAAAGAAATACGACGAAAAAGCAGTACAGACTCTCGATGCGATTAGCCACATACGCCTGCGTTCCGGGATGTATATTGGCCGCCTCGGCGATGGCTCTCATCCCGACGATGGTATCTACATCCTCCTGAAGGAAGTAATCGACAATAGCATCGATGAGTTCATCATGAACCACGGCAAGCAGATAGAGGTCTCCGTTGACCTTAGCTCCGGAAGAGCCCACATCCGCGATTTTGGGCGAGGCATTCCTTTGGGCAAAGTGGTCGACTGCGTCAGCCAGATGAACACCGGCGCGAAGTACAATGACGACGTTTTTCAGTTTTCTGTAGGGCTTAATGGAGTTGGTCTGAAGGCAGTCAATGCGCTGTCAAGCCACTTTCTTGTTCGAAGCACTCGCGAGGGCAAGTTTTTTGAAGCCATTTTCAACAAGGGTGTTCTTGTCAGCTCTAATCAAGGTGCTAGTGTAGAGCCTGCAGGTACCTATGTAGAATTTACGCCTGATAAAGAAATTTTTAAAGATTACCGCTATAGCCTCGAGATTATCCAGAAACGGATGTGGCATTACGCCTATCTCAACTGCGGGTTGAAGCTT
>JAFEGS010000068.1 GCA_018239705.1 Verrucomicrobiota bacterium
GATCTGCGTTGAACTCTGCTGCATAGGCAGCCAGGCACTCTTCTATGCTCTTCTCGGCCACATTTCTTCCAGCGAAGCTTGGGTGGTTTAAAAGAAGCGTTGAAGTGTGTTGAGCTGAGGTAATAGCGATCATCTCATTTGCCTGGTTGTTGGTTCTTCCAACTTCGAGAAGCTGTCCGAGCAGCGTTTTAGCGCTGTCAGGTGTAAGCTCAGCTACTTTTTCAGCATCTTGCTCAAAGTATGTTGCTAAGAACTCAAAATGGTTGTTGTCATATGGAGCTCTCCATGGCAAGAACTCAAGTTCATCCAGAGGATCTTCAGAACGTGCTACTCCCTCATTGTCTGTGTGGAAGTTTGCAAGTGCAAGCCTCAAGAAGCTATTTGATTTGATATAATCTCCAACTTTTGAAGTAACTGCTACGAGGCCGTCCATAGCGAGTTCACTTAAGCCTGCAGATGCTCCTGAGTGGATGGCAGTATCGAGCGCATGAAGTACAAACGCTGTAAACTGCTCTGCTGTATTTGCATTTGAGATCACAAACGATGACGAGTCATCATTAAGTTTGAGGGTAATGTTGCTATTGAGGTTTGCAACAAAGTTGTTGAAGAGCTCTTTTACATAGCTCGATACATTAGCATTCTCTGCCTTAAACTTGTTGTAGAGAGCTGCCTGAACAGACTGTACAATCTTTGCCTGGTGACGAGCCTTTGCTCGGTGCGATCCCATAGCATCGATGCTGTTATCCCATGCCTGTAGCAGAGGATTGCAGGTAAGGCTGCAGAAAGCGGCATTGCCAATGAGGGTTTTTTTGGCAACTTCCGCCTCAGAGAATGTTTTTGCCAGTTCAGCAATGAGTGTCTTAGGCGTGATTGCCTGGTCTCTTTGGAACACAACAATAGCAAGGCTCTTAACAAGGCCGGAGATCTTCTCTTCTTCAATGCCCATCTCTCGAGCTGTTTTTCGAAGAGCAATAGATTGGTCAATTGACCCATACCCATTCAGTAAATTGCCATTTGCATCTATTTCAATAGCTTTGGAGAGTGTCTTCTCATCACCATCGAGTGTAAAGCGGAAAACTGTTGGTTGTCCATCGACTTTTCGCTCGATACAGCTGTTTTGAATAATGTCGTTGAGGTCGACACCACACTTGTTAAGATGGAGTGTACGAAGCACTTTTGGCATAGTAGAGACTGTTTCATCTCCAAGGCTTGCCAGCTGGCCTGCCAAATGGGCTCTTTGTGCCTGGACATCATCGACAGGTGTACTACTTGCGAGATCCAGTGTGTGGCGAACGAGCGTGTTGGAGTCCAGCTCAGGTGAGCTTGGCGCCTTTACCGCTTTGAGTAGTTCGCGAAGCGTTGGATCTGTTTTGTATTTTTCTAGATTTTGCTTGATTTCGTTCTGATGAGAATGTTCCCCTTTCACGAAGAGCTTCTTGATAAGGGCGTCAGCTATTGCATCATTAAAAAAGCCGGTAGAGGCGATGAGCAATTTTGCCATCTCTTTCGGCAATTGGGCAGTTCTATAGGCTGCCGTGTCCATAATACCAAGAGCGTGTTCTGCTTTCACAGCTTCGAGAAGGGTTTTGTTTAGTGCATCGATCTTTTTTGAGAAGGCATCGTTCACCCAGCTTTGCATTGACCAGATGCGGTAGTTAGCAGTTGCCAACTCAATCGCCTTTTTTGGATCAGTGTCGAGCAAGAAAATGAACTGCCCAAAAAGCTCTTTTGTAACCTCTTTTGGAGTGCCTTTTTCTGCTGCAGTTTGGATCTGATTCTGACACACTTCAAGGAGCTTTTGTCCCTTTTCTGCATCTTCTTCCGGCAGTTTTGATACCAGAGTTTTAAGCGTGTTCATCTCTTGTGTAAAAGGAGCCTCTTCTGCGTCCACAACCGCCGCTGCCACAGGTTTGGTCAGGCTGGTCAAAATTTCTTTTACCTCTGCTTCAACCTGCGGTGTAGTGCTCAGGTTGCGCGAGAAGGTAGTTGGAAGGCCATTTTGCTGTCGCAGGGCAAGCACGTGTGCCTGTCTAAGACCATAGAACAGCCCTTGCTGTACTGTTGGTTTGAATTCATCCACAACGGGATAAATCGTGTTTGGAAGCTCGCTTGCGCTGCTTACCAAAACGTCTGCTACTGGATCAAGTGAATTACTCATTTTTGGATCTCCTCAAAAAATTTTTTGAATCCGCATAATATCGTTAGATCATCCATAGCAAAGGATAGAAATTAACACAAGACCTTTTGCATAAAATAGAGGGGTTGTGAGAGACTAGCTATAAGGACAATTGTCAGCCATAAACACAAAAGTAAGAGGTATATCATGGCATCTGTGGGTACATTACAAGGAATTGAGACATGCATTTACAACCAGATCGAGGAGTGTCAAAATTGGTTGGACAAAACATTGAAGCCTCTAAGAGATGGGGTGGACGATACAATTACGTCTCTGGCTCGAAAGATCGTTGAGCAGGAGGTGAAGCAGGCTCAGATATTGCAAACTGGAGTGCAGGTGCTCGATAGCTTTATTGACGAGGTGCGCTGTGGAGTTGTGAGAAATGAGATCATTGGCTTCTGCTGGACCTGTCTGAGGGTAAACGTACTAACAACTGCCGTTTTGGTTCTGAATCACCCTCTGACGTTGGCGCTTAGTACACTTGCCCTCTTGGGACATGCGATCTTTAAGGGACTTCTTGTTCTGGAGAAGGCAGACAGGGATAATAAACCAATAGACGATGCTCTAGACCATGCGATGGACGCTGTGCTGTTCGAGGGCATTCTTTTGCCTCTTGAGCAGGCGGTAAACAGGACTGTACGTGCGCTTACAGATGCTGCCGATGATTTAGATCGAGCTAAAAACCTCTTCAAAACGATAGGCAGGCTGATCTAGCTTGAAGAGACTAGAGAAGCTTACAGCTATTCTTGCAAGTCTTGAGCAGGAGGACTACCCGGTCCACTCTCGAGTCCATACGATGCGTATGGGCCGAGAAGAGGGTGTCGCCTGCTATGTCAAACGTGAAGATGAACTGGGCTGCCTGATTTCGGGTTCCAAAATTCGAAAGTATCGGACGCAGCTAGCCTCTCTCAAAAAAAGGGGCTGTCAGCATGTTGGCCTAATCGGTAGCCAGTTTTCAAACCATATTCTTGGGCTCTCCTCCCTCTTAATTGAAAATCAGATAACGCCAACGCTCTTTTTGCGAAAAGCAAAAACAGATGTGTGCACAGGCAATGCGCTGTTTTTACGGACGCTGGTGCCTGAAGCGAATATCCAGTGGACACAAGCTGACGAAGCTATTGAGGATTGGCAAAAAAGAACCCCGCACAGCGCTATTGTGCCTGAAGGTGGCTCGTACGAGGGGTGTATTGGAGGGCTTGTAACGCTCGCGCTCGATATTGTAGCAAATGAAGGGGCGGCTGGGGTTGAATTTAAAGAAATAATCATAGACTCTGGAAGTGGCCTGACGGCGGCGAGCCTCATCGCAGCTTTTGGGTATCTGGAGAAGAAAGCGCATATCCATGTGATGCTTGCGGCGTCTGATGAAAAGAGCTTTTTGGGGCAAGTGGCAGCTGCAAAAGAGGCTCTTGCCGGGCTTACTTTGGAGCGGGAGGCGGGTGTGTCGCCTTTTACGGTGCATAAGCCTCCTACAGCGCACTCTTTTGGTGCTACAAATAGGGCTGTATTTGAGGCGATTGTGGCTTGTGGGAGGTCGGAGGGCTTTTTGCTCGATCCTTTGTATTCGAGTAAGCTCTACCTTTTATTAGGAAAGCTCATTACAGGCAAGGTCCTTAAAGGGCCTGTGCTCTTTATACATTCGGGAGGGCTTTTTGCCCTTTCCGGGTTTCAGCAGGAGTTACTGAAATTAGTATAGACTCTCTGCGTCTCTGCGACTCTGCGTCTCTGCGTTGATTTTATGTCCAGGATAACCGTTATGCCTAAAAGTTCAACGCAGAGACGCAGAGTCGCAGAGACTTAAGAGGGCTTCGCCATGCTCATAAACTAGCTATGAATTGCCCAATATGTTCTGCATGTTTCTTTAGGCCCTCTTTGATAAGGGAAGAAGAAGAGGCATTACAGTAGTCTGAAACTATCTTATAGAGCTTGCACGGCTTGGCATGCATCTTCGCAAAAAAGGCCACAGCATACCCTTCCATATCTACAAGGTCGAAGGTAGGAGGGATCTTTTTATGGTCATAGATGGGCACGTCGCTGCTTATGAGAGACAGGCCTTCAGTGCCTAGGATAATTTCTGGGCAGGTGTGGAAGGCTCCTGTCCCTTTTGTGGCCTCTGCTCCTTTTGGGTGCCACAACAGCTTGGAGCATCGTGCAACCGGGTAGAGCTTGCCCGGCAGATGGTGTTGGTGCAGAGATCCTGCAATGCCAAAGCTATAGATCCTCTCAATCTGCTGTGTAAGAGCGCTTAAGGTGGCAAGTGCGGCAAAAGAGCCAATGCCGGTGATGGCAAGTAGCCCTTGACTGTATTCGTAGAGCCAAGGAGAGGCTGCGCGAGCGCGCAGATGGTCGATGGTGGCAGAGGCCTCTTCGATGCTCGCAAATACCAGAAGGTTCGTCATAGAGCCAATCTTGCCTCTTTTGGTAGAAGAGCATGGTCGATAGCCAGTTCAAAAAAGGTGTTGATTGCCTTTGTGGCCTCTTTACTCATGTGTAGAGTCTCTTGGTTGACATAGGTCTCGATGTGCTGCTTGATCACGTTCTCATCTGTTTCTTGGGCGTTTGAGAGTACGTAGGGCTTAGAGCTTGCGGGGTTGAGGAGAGCAAAATGTACCGACTCTTCAATTGAAGAGCTGATCTGTTCTATCAGGGAGCTGGGAAGGTCTCTTCTTGCAGCGATGACGCCGAGGGGGATGGGGCAGTGGTAGCGCTCTGTGTAGAGCGTGCCGAGGTCGGCAAGCTCTATAAGCCCCACATTTTGGAAGATAAAGCGAGTCTCATGAATAATGAGGCCAATATCGGCCTCTCCTTTACAGATGCACGAGAGTATCTCGTCGTACCGACAGGGGATCACTTGGGCCTCATCGCCAAAGAGAATTCTAAACAGAAGATAGGCCGTTGTATCGAGCCCAGGAATGGCAACAGTTCGTCCCTTCATAGAGGAGAGGTCAAATGGCACTTGAGCTATGAGCTTTGGGCCTGTGGGGCTAATGGCAGCGCCAGAGGGGAGCATAAGGTAGTCTTTGGTGATATTGCCAAGGCAGTAGGTGGAGACCTTTGTTACCGGATAGCGCTTTTCATAGGCCCATGCGTTGAGCTGCTGGATGTCGGCGAGTGTGGGCCTTGGTTTTACGCAAGAGTCAATTTTCCCGTGCACCCATGCGTCAAAGCAGAAGGTGTCATTTGGGCAAGGTGAATAGGCGATGTCTAGCATAGTATTTCTGATGGTAATTTTCTCTTGTTATAAAGTCGAGGGCAAATTATACCAAGAGCTTTAATTTGGAGGTGACTATGCCATTTACACTTGAGCTTAATTCAAAAATCCCCGATTTTTCACTCCCGGCCACAGATGGAAAAAGCTACTCTGTGCAGAGCTTTCAGGATGCGCCTGTGCTGGTGCTCTTCTTTACCTGTAACCACTGCCCCTACGTGATTGGATCTGACGAAGTGACGCGTAAAACGGCCCTTCAGTTCCAGGATAAAGGCGTGCGGTTTGTCGCTATTAACTCTAACAGCAAAGAAACCTACCCCACAGATTCCTTTGACCACATGGTCGCTCGCATGAAAGAGCATAAGTTCCCTTGGGTCTATCTCTACGATGAGAGCCAAGAGGTTGCCAAAGCCTATGGCGCACTTCGTACGCCACACTTCTACGTCTTCGACAAAGATCGTAGGCTCATCTACTGCGGAAGGGGAGTCGATTCTCCAAGAGACACTTCAAGGATGACTACAAACGACCTTGAGAGAGCGCTCAGTGAGCATCTCTCAGGAAAGTCGGTCTCTGTGCCTCTCACAAACCCTATCGGGTGTAATGTGAAGTGGAAGCATCACGATGCGCACTGG
>JAFEGS010000069.1 GCA_018239705.1 Verrucomicrobiota bacterium
CCATTCAAAAGAATGCGATGGACTCTTTGTCACAAAAAGTACATGGGGTGATCGCATGCATACTGTATGCCATCCCGGGCAGCTTGAAAAAGAGATCATTTCCTCATTGCAATTCATGCAACAAATAGTTACGATGGTAGGGTTAGATTGCCATTTTGTTTTGACCTATAGTAAGACAAAAGGTACTGAGCCTATTGTAGCTGCTTTTTCTCAATTAGGTATCTCCTTTGAAAAGAAAAAGTGTTCAGATATTCGATCTGGACCTAGAATCGAGCTCTATACCAGAGATCTCAGGGCGAGAAAATGGCCTCTTGCAGCAGCTTGGATCGATAATAAGGGCCAAAAAGGAGCTTCCCTCCTTTGCCAGTCAATGATTCTTTCCTGTGAGAGGGTACTTGCACTGCTACTCGAACGGTTAGGGAATAACTTGCCTTTTTGGCTTACTCCTGAGCAGGTGCGGATTTTTGTGGTAGATCCACAATGTAGCCTGTGGGCTGCTGAAATAAAAGATCGGCTCACCCGGGCAGGCATTCGTGCAAAGGTCGATACGCAAATGGCAAGTCTATCGACAAAGATATATGAAGCCTCACAGCAAAATATCCCGGTGGGTATTGTGCTGGGGGAACGAGAGCTGAAAAAACAGATTTTAAATGTGCGGCTGCTACAAGGGTGGCAGCAGTCGGCTGAAATGGACTGTGATGTAGTTGTAGAAGAACTTATCAGGTGCAATCAGTCGTATAAATTAAATTTTGATATAGGGTACAAAAAACATTGAGAGTCAATCACGATATTCGTGCTCCTAAGCTCAGAGTAATCTCTGCAACGGGAGAGCAATTAGGCGTTCTTTCATTTCATGAAGCTTTAAGTCTTGCTCAGCAGCAGGGCCTCGACTTAGTCGAAGTTGTAGCAAAGGAGGTTCCTCCGGTATGCAAGATCATCGATTATGGCAAGTTTCGTTATGATCAGACAAAGCGCGAAAAAGAGAGTAAAAAATCGCAGCATCAGGTGAAGGTAAAAGAGCTCAAGGTAAGTCCAAACATATCAGAGCACGACCTTGATGTGAAGCTGCGCCATGCACGAGAGTTCCTCGAGGCTGGCAATAAGGTAAAAATTAGCTGCCTCTTTAGAGGTAGAGAGATGATGCATCCTGAGTTTGGAGAGCGTTTGTTTGACAAGATCAAGCAGGTGCTGGAAGATCTCGCGATCATTGAGGTACCGGCAAAGATGTTCGGCAGGATGCTGAGCATGATACTTGCTCCCGGTGCCAAGAAAAAGGGTAAAGTTTAAAAGAGTAAAACTTAAGTCTTGCTTGAATTAAGCAAGAAATGCTATGCTACTGCGTACAAAAAAATGTTAGCGGCAATTCCCGCTGAGAAAAAAGGAGCCCCAGGATGGGGCGGCAGTGAGTAGCCCAGGGTGAGGAAACCCCGGAGGGGTAACGAAACCCTGGGTATAAAGATCGGGAATTGCTGAAATGTTAGGAGTCATGTCGTGCCTAAAATGAAAACAGTCAAAGCGTTGAAGGCGAAGTTTACTGTAACTGCTTCAGGGAAGCTAAAGCGTAATCGTCCCGGGAAACGGCATTTATTAACAAATAAATCTTCGAAAAGAAAACACCACCTTACTACCCCCGCGTTCGTAGACGCCTCACAGGCAGCGATGTATAAGCGATTGATGGGTGTGTAAGGGACCATAAGTTGGAGAATTAGCGATGGTAAGAGCGACAAGTTCTGTTGCAAGGCATCGCCGCAGAAAAAGACTATTCAAGCTTGCGAAAGGTTTTTGGGGAGACCGCAAAAACCACTTACGCTTGACAAGCGATGCGGTAATCAATGCTTTAGCATCTAACTACACCCACCGAAAAGAAAAGAAAAGAGATTTTCGCGGTTTGTGGATTACACGCTTGGGTATTGCGGCAAAAATACACGGAATTTCATACAGCAAACTGATTTTCGGTTTAAAGAAAGCAGGTTGCCAAATGAATCGTAAAGTGCTCTCAGAAATGGCAATTCGCGATCCTAATGGGTTCGCAGCAGTTGTCACTGAAGCAAAAAAGGCTTTAATTGCTGCATAAAGCAGCTCGCCCAAGCAAGCTTTGCTTGGGCTTCCTTTTCTCTACAGTCGTAGGTATATCGTGAAGGAAGGTATCTGTTCCATCCAAAGTCAGTTTGACGTCGATCTCAAAGAGTGCCAGTCAGCAAAATCGGTAGAGGCACTGAAAGTCCACTATCTGGGACGCAAAGGGCTTGTTCAGGATCAACTAAAAAATTTGCGCCATGTGCCCGATGCTGAAAAACCGGCTGCCGGTAAGATGGTCAATGACCTCAAAGAGTATATTGAAGGTCGTCTCGATTCAGCTCTACAGGAGTGCATACTTCGCGAAGAAAACAGTCGCCTCGCACAAGAATCGATCGATATTACACTTCCCGGAAGAAAAAACCCCATTGGCTCTAAGCACCCAATTACCGATATTTTAGATGAGATGGTAGACATCTTTGTCCAGATGGGATTTTCTGTTCAGTCGGCCCCAGAGGTTGAGACTGAGTACTACAATTTCGATGTCTTAAACATGGGTGAAGATCACCCGGCAAGAGACATGCAAGACACCTTTTATGTCGCCCCAGGAGTGGTTTTACGCACACATGCGTCAAACGTCCAGGGCCGTATCATGGAGACCACCAATCCTCCCATTCGCGTTATTTGCCCAGGGCGCTGCTTTCGCAATGAGAGCATCAGCTCTCGATCGCACGTTTTTTTTCATCAGATTGATGGGCTCTATGTCGATGTGGATGTTTCTCTCCAGGATTTGATCGCGACACTCACACAGTTTATACGTGCTTTTTTCAAAAAAGAAGTTGATGTTAAGATTAGGCCAAGCTACTTTCCCTTCGTGGAGCCGGGCATTGAGGTCGATATTTCCTGCCACCTCTGTGATGGCAAGGGATGCAGGCTGTGCAAGCATTCCGGCTGGCTTGAGATTTTGGGCGCCGGCATGGTGCACCCACAGGTGCTGCGCAATGTTGGCCTCGATCCGGAAAAATATAGCGGCTATGCGTGGGGTCTTGGGATTGAGCGCATGATCTGCCTTCGTCATGGAATTGCAGATATCCGCCTTTTTGCCGAGAATGACATGCGTTTCTTGCGTCAATTTCCAGCCCCATAGAATATATTATGCGTTATGAATGGACAATACCTGCTGGAGACCAAGGCAAAACCCTACTAGAGTTTTTGCATAGCTCTTTTCAGGAGAAGAACTACTCCCTTAAAAAAGTAAAGGGGTTCATCGATGCTGGCTACTGCTTTGTCAATGGCCGTCCTGAGCGGTTTTATCGAAGTAGGCCGCCTGTTCGAGCAAAGATCACACTCTCCCTTCCAGCTATGCCTGCAAAGAAAAATCTTGATATTCTCCTCGAAGATGATGTGCTCATCGCCTTCAATAAGCCGGCCGGTATTTCGGTCGACGAAAGGCTCTTAGCAGATGTAGCAAAAATGGGAAAGACTATCTACCTCGTCCATCGACTCGATAAGCAGACAACGGGGATTCTTCTCTGTGCAAAAACGGAAATGTACCAAAAGGCATTGATGAACCAGTTTCGTGAAAGAACTGTGCACAAGCGCTACCTCGCTATCGTCGACAACCAGCTGGAGCAAGACGATGGGGTGATTGAGAACTATCTTGGCCCAATCGGGCGCTTTGGGGGCAGTGTAAAGTGGGGCGTTGTTGAACAGGGCGGTCTATTTGCGCGGACCGACTGGAGCTGTAAAAAGCGGGTAAAATCGGCCTCTCTTGTAGAGCTGCGACCACAAACAGGGCGCACACATCAGCTAAGAGTCCACATGGCATCGATTAACCATCCTATCATCGGCGATTTCTACTACGCACAGCGCTTTAATTACTCCTACGACGCATCTCGTCAGCTGCTACATGCCGGCTTCATCTCCTTTTGCCATCCGGAGACACAAAGAAAAATACAACTCAAGGCCCCACTTCCCGAAGATATGAGTATTGCAGTGCGCTCCATTTTTGGAGAAGATGCATGCGGTTTTTAATCGTAAAAATGTCAGCATTTGGGGATGTTGTGCAGGCCTATCCGGTCCTCCACTATCTGAAAAGCCGATTTCCGGAAGCCAAAATTGACTGGGTCATTGAAAAAAGACTTGCCTCTTTAGTGCGTGCACATCCTCTTGTAGATACAGTTTTAGAAGTTGATGCAAAAGCCTGGAAAAAGAGATGGTGGTCTCCCTCCACGTTTCGTGCGATGTTCCAGTTTGGTAAAAGGCTGACAGATCAAAAATACGATGTCGTTTTCGACCTGCAAAGCAACTCAAAATCGGCCATAGTCACTTTTCTATCCCGTGCAAAGGCAAAGGTAGGCTTTGGCTGGAAAACGGCCTCAGAGCGTATTAACTGCTGTATTACCAAATTTCGAGCTAATCCGCCCAAAGGCCAAAATATCAGGCGAGACTATCTCTTTATTGTTCAGCAATTTTTTAAAGATTCCACGGTAGTGCCCATAGAGGCAGTGTCACTGAGGCTCACACAAGCAGAAGAGAAGTCCTTGCAGGAATGGAAAGCAAAAATCCCGGCAGACGCCTGGATGATCTGCCCTGGCTCCTATTGGGAAAACAAGAAAATAAGTAAAGAGACCTTAGAGGCCTTTTTACGCGCATCTGTTGATCGCTATCACCCATTTTTCGTGTTTCTCGCCGGCTCTGAAGCAGAAAAGAGCGAGGTGGAGCTACTGGCCTCTCAGTTTGAGCAGTCGCTGATCCTTGATCGGCCGGAACTGCCCCTTCTACAGCACCTTATGAAAGAGATGAAGCTCGTCATTGCGATGGATTCATTTCCTCTTCATCTGGCCGGCACCTGCGCGGTACCTACATTTAGCATTTTTGGCCCTACAGTAGGGTTTAAGTTTCGCCCATTGGGCAAGAGAAACTTCACTGTCCAAGGAAGCTGCCCTTATGGGGAACAGTTTGAAAAGCGCTGTTCAAAAATGAAGACCTGCAAGACAGGTGCTTGCATGCGCCAGCTCGACCCTGAGCCGCTCTTTACGAAGTTTTCCCACTGGTGGGGAAATCTATAGCTTTTCTACTTGCCGAAAAATGGCCAATCATTGATACTTAAGTCTCGCCGGGGACCTTGTGAAATGGCAGGAGTTCGAACCAGGTCAGGATCGGAAGATAGCAGCCTTAAGGATTACGCTGTCATGTCATGAGTCTTCTCCGGCCTTTTTTTTGTCCACAAGTTCCTTAGCGGTTTTTGCAAAACCTTCAGAGGTTCCTATGTATGCTGTTATTTTACTGCTGATCTGCGCGCTGTCTGGGTGCACACCGCAATATTCCGATTTCTTTCCCTACACCGATAGAGGCATAAAAAAGCCCTCGTTGACCCTGCTGCCTATTTATGACACTACTGGTGGGAGTGCAGGTAGCAATTTTTCGACTGAGCTTTACCACTCGATTTATAGTCGCATCAGGAGCAAGGGAGTCCTCTTTATCCCTCCACAGCAAAATATGAAACGGATTTTGGCCTCGATGCAGGGGCAAAACCTCTATGCTAGCAGCGATCTTTCTCTCCTGAAACGCTTTTCAGGGACTGACTACATCTGTCTTATGGAGGTTGTGGACTACCGGACAGCTCCTTACAAGAGAGGGACTATTAAGCCTCTCTATATTGCAGATCTTCCAGAGGAGAAAGCGTGCGTTCTTTCCATTGAGGTAAAGCTTAAAATTGTTGATATGCGCTCTGCCACGCCAAAAGTTGTTCGTCAGGAAGTAGTTGAAAGTAACCACATGATTTCTACCACAGCGTTTGAGGGGAACTCCACTGCGCATGGGAGCTCTTTAGAGCAGGTGCAGTCAAGGCTTGCAAGAGATCTTACGGATAAGATAGAGGAAACATTGTGTTCGGCAAACTAGAAGACCCACAGTTTTTGTTTATTGTCTTGTGCGCCTGGGCGGTGCTCTCCATACCCATACTTTGGCACTGGAAGATACTTGC
>JAFEGS010000006.1 GCA_018239705.1 Verrucomicrobiota bacterium
GATGCGAAGGAGCAGCTTCGGCTCTTTAGACTCATTTGACAAAGAACCATACCCCTTAGCAATGCTCGGCAGTATCTCCTTTGTCATAGAAATGTGTGCCTTGGAGAGGCGCCACTGTATCTCCTTTTCCAGAGCAGCTCGTTGTACGCCATAGACCTTACTATCTCTCTCAGCCAGGTCAATTTGTAGATTGAGCTTCTTGAGGCGATTTTGCTGCCTGAGCGTCTCTTCTTTGACGATCACTGCCGTAGAGGGGCTTGAATCGACTGCACAGAGTGCGCAAGGAAGAAAAAAAAGAGTTGAGTAAAGTATTTTTTTCATGGCTATATTTCCTTATGTTGTATGCACGGCAACATACAGCCAAAAAGGAATAATGCAAGAAAAATATTTATTATTTAGCGAAGCCTCTCAGCAGCTTGATCTCATCTCTCCATGCTTCCGGCCCAAGAGGCGTTTCCAGATATTTTGGTAGAGACCGAAGTCTTGGCTCTTGCATAATAGCTCGGAAGCAGTCAAAGCCAATCATCCCCTCTCCAAGCGATGAGTGGCGGTCTACCCTGGATCCCAGGCCCTTTTGTGAGTCGTTGAGGTGAAATGCATAGAGGTGCTGAAGCCCCACTTTTTTATCAAACTCCTCCAAAGTAGCATCAAGAGTCTCTTTTGTTCGGATATCATAGCCTGCAGCAAAGATGTGGCAGGTATCGATGCAGACGCCAATGGGGAGTTCATCCTTGACACCTCTGACGAGGTAGCCGATCTCATCAAAATTGGCCCCCACTTGAGAGCCCTGCCCCGCGGTCGTTTCTATCAGTAATCGTAAGGGCTCTTTTCCTGTAAAGAGATCTTTTACACAGAGAAGGCTTTCCACGATCTTGTTGAGGCAGTTTTCAACGCCATCCTTCAAAGCACTTCCCGGATGGAAATTCATGAAGGTAAGCTCCAGCTGCAGGCAGCGAAGAATCTCCTCTCGAAAGGCATGCCTGCTTTTGTGAAGGACCTCTGGATCAGGAGCTCCTAAATTGATCAGGTAGCTATCATGGCTCATCACACTTTTAATACCGGTTTCTCGCAGAGCCTCTTTCCACTTATGGATGACATCGAGAGGAAGCGTCTGAGTGTGCCACTGCCTTTGATTTGCCGTGAAGAGCTGGATGGTTGTTGCCCCAATCTCTCTTCCCTGGTACAGAGCGTTAAATACCCCTCCTGCTGCAGATGTGTGGGCACCTAAAAGAAGTTCTTGTTCTACCATAGTACGTTTACCTCTGATCGAGAAAGATGGACAAGCGCATCGATCTTGTTTAAAAACTGCTGCAGTCTATCATGCGGCACTACTGAAAGCAAGGCACATGCTTGCATCATTCTCTCTTTTTTGATGAGCCTCTCACGTACACTTAGTGCCCGTGCATGAAAGCACGAAAAGGCAGCCTTCAGCACCTCAGGCTCTCGTCTCCCCTTTCCAAGGAGCAGCAGGGCATTGATTTTACCACCTCGATCGATACTCTCCTTGCAGGCGGAGGTCACGAGGTAGCTGATCTGTTCATCTCGCGGTCTGAGCTGTGCAAGGGATAGGCCGCATCGCAGATGAAAATAGCGCACGATGGCAAGCGTCACAAGCTCACAAAATACCACACTATTATTTGCATCATCCATAAGGTTGAATGCAAGTTCTGTGATGCGAGTAAGCACCTCTTTCCACTGCTCTTTTTCGGTGTCTGTACGGCAAGGAAAGCAGTAGCCATTTTTGCCGCCTTCCAGGGTAAAGTTATCGTCATCCAGAAGGCTTTGCTGCATCCTTTCCAGCATGTGGCTTGCATTTTTCTCACTATAGAGACCCGCATCCTGCGTAACAGTAATGGCAAAAAAGGAGTGGGGGTACTGCTCCGTCAGGCGCATGAGGCTGAGAGAGCGCCTTCTCTCATGGCTACTTGTGAGGTTTTGCAAATTGACATAGACCCACGCCAGGTAGGGGCACTGCTCATTCTGGAGCTCATCTGGCGCTAGCGAGTGATGATTCTCCATTGCCTGCAGCATTGCTTTTGCTTCGGGTACGATCCCCTCTCCAAGTGATGGAGTGGGCGAATAGATAGTCCGTGCCACCACCTTCGTGCTATGATCCCGGAATGTAAGCTCTTCTTCGAAAAAGGCGCCCGGAATATTTCCTGCAAAGCCTTTTGGGTCAAATTTTTTGAAATAGGAAAGGCCTCTTCCCCACGATTTACTGGTAATAGCAGAAATGAGCTCTCGTGGATGGTTGAGCGCGTACCAGAGCGTATAGTCGTTATCGATAAGCCCTGCTTTTTTTGCTACGGTTCGCGATGCAGCTAAAAATTGGTGGAAGGGAAAACGAGTGCCTTCCTGGATAAGCTCTTGGCAGGTAAGATCTGCCAGATGGTCTCCTATCTGCTTGTAACAGTCAACAAGAGGGGCACCAGCATAAGAGGCAAGACAGAGCGTATGAAGAAAGCGGATAAGAGGATGTTTATGATCCTGCTTTAGAAAATGGTAGGTTGGCTGCTCGAGCGCCTCTCTTAATGCAAATAAAACCTTTCTGTAAGAGGTTTCATCACTTTGAAGTTCCTTTACGAGAGAAGCAGCACGTGTATCATGCAGCACTTCGCGAAGCTCGGGTGCGCAACAATTTTTCAGTGCCTGAATGGCGCGTGTAGCTTTCAGTTTTTTCGCGTAGGAGATCGTATCGGCAATGCTTCCAGCTCTGGCTTCAAATTCAATTTCTAATTCATCAAGATACATTAGTTGCAAAATTCCTAAAATTCAACTATGATAATTGGTGATTTTATCATAATGGAGTCATTTTGTGACAGTTGAGCAATCAACAGCAGTAAATCTTGGCGATTCCATCTCTTCGATTAAACGCTCTGCTTTGCGTTTTCTATCGGGTACCGCTCTTAGCCGCGTAACCGGCATGCTCAGAGACATCGTACTGGCCTACTGCTTTGGCACGCATGAAGCACTTGCTGCCCTTTTCGTAGCCTTTCGTCTTTCCCATATCTGTCGACGCCTTTTTGGAGAGGGAGCTCTGCAGTCTGCCTTTATCCCAGTCTTTGAAGACCTGCGAAAAGAAGAGCCGGAGCGAGCCTTTCGCTTTTTCAGGGATCTGAGCTATCTATTAGTCCTCTTTCTGCTCGGCTTTATTGGCTGCAGTATGCTGGGACTCGGCGCCTCTATGCAGCTCTTCGACTGGAGCGCAGGCAATCGAGAGATCCACAAACTGATGATCATCTTGATGCCAAGTCTTCTCTTTATCTGCCTCTTTGGCCTTAATAGCTCACTGCTGCAGTGTCAAAAGCGTTATTTTACAGTCGGCATAGCTCCTGCCTTCTTTAATCTGATTGTCTGTGCCGGAGGGCTTCTCTTCCACACCGACTCGCTCGACCCGGTCGCCGCTATGCCCTACGTGGCACTCTCTCTTGTCCTCGGATGTATGGCGCAATGGGCAGTTACCTTTCTACCGGTACTACGGACACTTCGCGCAGCACTGACATCTGGCCTTCGAGATAGTATTAAAATTTTTTCTAAGGACGTTCGCCGCTTAGGTGGCCCGCTCGCATTAGGGCTTCTCGGTGTCGGTGCATCGCAGATCAACAATGCAGTCGATGCCCTTTTTGCTCGATGGGCAGACCCTCAGGGACCGGCACAGCTCTGGTACTCTTTAAGACTTTTACAGCTGCCTCTTGCCCTCTTTGGTATTGCCATTTCGGGAGCACTGCTACCTCCGCTATCTCGTAGCATCCAGGCCGGAAAAAAAGAGGAATACCTTCGCTTTCTCGACTTTGCACTCAGACGAGTATTTGCTCTTCTTGCGCCCTGCAGCATTGCGCTCTATGTCTTGGGAACGCCCCTTATTAACTGCCTCTATGGACACGGCGACTTCCAGCTTCATTCCATCATCACCACCTGCGGATGCCTCCATGGTTATGCTATGGGCCTTCTTCCAATGGGGTTGATTATTGTGCTGGCTCCTGCTTTCTACGCCTATAAGGACTTTAAAAGGCCGGCCATTGCCGCCTTTATTGCACTCGTTATAAATCTTGCCCTTAACGTCCTTTTTGTCTTTGGATGGGGAATGCAGGCTCTGAGTGTGGCGCTCGCCACAAGCATCTCCTCGTGGATCAACGTCATCTACCTGTACAAACGACTCCAAGGCCATTTTGGACCTGTTAATAGCCCTGAAGGAAAGAAAGAGCTCGGCAAAGGCCTTCTCCTCTGCATTTTCGCAGGTGTCCTCACCTGGTTTTTCCAGGATCTATGTACAACCACGCCCTCATTTTTCCATTTTTTCACAGTAGAGCAGACGGCGCTTCCCTCCTGCATGATTGACCAGATCGTCGCCCTTGCTATTCCCGGCTGCTTTTTCTTGGTAGCACTACTTTCTCTTTCTTGGCTTTTTAAGGCCAATGATTTATTGGTTCTTTTTCGCTTGAAAAAGGAAGTAGGAGCATGAAAAGAGAGCCTCTCAAGGTCGCCTCTCCAGCAAAAATTATTCTTACAGGCGAGCATTCTGTCGTCTATGGGATGCCGGCCATTGTAACTGCTATTAACCGCTTTGCCTACACGGAAATTGCGGCTACTGCCACCTCTCGCATTCATCTCACCCTCGCAGACCTTAAAGAGAAGGCCTCCTCCACCTTTGATACGCTACGCCTTCTTCGCGATCGACTGCTTGAAAGCTACCACCTCTGTCTCAATGGATCGCTAAGCATTAGACAGGTCCTACAGAGACCTGCAGAGCTCTTTCAGTTTACCTTGATTAACCTGATAGACACCTTCCAGACAAAAATTAAAAATGGCTTGAAAGTGAAGGTGCATTCAGAGATCCCCATTGGCTGCGGTATGGGCTCATCAGCTGCAACGATCGTCAGCGTCATCCGAGCATTTACCCATTACCTGAACCTCGATATCAATCTCGACTGGCTCTACCGCCTCAGCGTCGAGGCTGAACGGCTCCAGCATGGCTTCTCGAGTGGCATCGACTCGTATATTTCACTCAATGGCGGGGCTGCTCGCTTTCAAAACGGAAAAGCGCACCCACTTCTACTCCCGGAGATGCCTCTCTACATTGTCAACACTGGCAAACCAGAAAGCAGCACCGGTGAGTGTGTCATGAACGTAGCTTCACGCTTCAAAACAAGCACTATCTGGAAGGAGTTTGAAGCGGTTACCAACCACATAGAAAGGGCACTTGGAGACGATCTTGCCCCTCTTATTCGTCACAACCATGAGCTCTTAACGCACATTGGTGTAGTACCAACAAAAGTACAGCAGTTTATTAAAGAGCTCGAAGAGGCAGGCGCTTCAGCCAAAACATGCGGCGCAGGAGCTGTGTATGGGGAAAGCGCCGGCATTGTCCTCGTCCTTGCCGATGAGCCACCTCTACATATCTGCCAAAAGTATGGCTACACCATAAGCGAAGTGAAAGGAGAGAAACAGGGTGCCAGAGTCGTTTAAGTGTACAGCCCCCGCCACGCTCATGCTCTTTGGAGAGCATGCAGTACTCCATGGCCACCACGCACTCTCCTGCGCAGTCGACAAGTACTTAGAGGTCTGCCTAAAGCCGAGGCGAGACGACAAGATTGAGATCACATCTGCGCTTGGCTCCTACATGGCAACCACAACAGATATTCCCTACGATCCCACGTTTTCTTTTGTCACTAAAGCGCTACAAAGCAAATGGCAGCTCTTACCTTCCGGCTGTACGATCGAAATCAGCTCTCAATTTTCCCATCTTTTTGGCCTTGGCTCCTCTGCAGCAGTTACTGCAGCCACTTTAGGTGCACTCTCTCTTTGGCTCCAGAGCAGCATTGATAAAGAGCAGCTCTTCCACGAAAGCCTTGCGATCATCCGTAGTGTCCAGGGCATTGCCTCGGGCGCTGACGTCGCTGCTTCTATTTTTGGCAGCATTGTCTACTACCGGATGGATCCTTGCCAAATTACACCCCTGCCGCACCTCTTTCCCCTTACAGTTGTCTATTCGGGTAGTAAAATGGCAACGAAGCAGGTCATCCAGCATGTGCGCTCTCGATACGAAAAAGAGCATCAACTCTACGACGCCCTTTTTGCCTCCATGGGAGAGGTATCAAAGCGTGCAAAAGAGGCGATCTGCTTAGAGGACTGGCAGACGCTCGGACAGCTTGCCAACATGCAGCAAGGGCTCATGGATGCCATTGGTGTTAATACCCACGCTCTTTCAGATATCGTCTACCAGATGCGAGCGCAAGCCCAAATTTTGGGATCAAAAATTTCAGGTTCGGGCCTTGGAGACTGCGTCATCGGCTTTGGCCATGCACCTTCCTTTACCACCAGCTATCCGCAACTGCAGCTACAGATGAGTCCACAAGGAATACGATATGAATAGAAAAGCACAGTTTGTCTCAGCTGTACTAAAAAAGAAAGGCTCACAAAGAGCAGCAGGCTCAGCATTTGCTCCCGTGAACATTGCCCTTGTCAAGTACTGGGGAAAACGTGACCAGGAGCTAAACCTGCCTGTAACAAATAGCCTCTCATACACCCTCTCCATAGGCACCCACACCAGTATCAGCCTGGCAGATAGACAAGATGCCATATGGCTCAATGATGTTCCCCTTTCTTTAGAACATCCCATAGCCCGACGCCTGATCGCTTTCTGCGACCTGTTCAGGCCCGATCCAGCAACCTATTTTCAGATAAAAACAAAAAATGAAGTTCCGACGGGTGCAGGACTTGCCTCTTCGGCTTCCGGTTTTGCCGCTCTGACTATGGCCATGAATGACCTGTTTGGATGGGACCTCGATCGAAGAGAGCTCTCACTTCTTGCAAGGCTTGGCAGCGGCAGTGCCTGTAGATCCCTTTTTGACGGGTTTGTTGAATGGCATACCGGAAGCCGCGAAGATGGCCTCGATAGCTTTGCAGAGCGCCTCGATGTAGAGTGGCCGGAGTTTAGCGTAGAGCCGTGGATCCTCTCATCTGAGCAGAAGGCCATTGACTCTCGTAAGGCTATGCAAGCGACTATTGAACATTCAAGTCTCTACGCTGCATGGCCAGCAAAGGTCGCACACGATCTGTCAGCACTAAAAAGAGCCCTTTTTGATCGCGATTTTGATACGCTCGGTGCGATCTGCGAGAACAATGCCCTTACCATGCATGCCACCATGATCGCGACAGCGCCCCCCATCATCTACTGGACAGAGGAGAGCTTGAGAGCTATGCGCCTAGTATGGCAGTGGCGAAAAAACGGGCTTCCCATCTACTTTACCATGGATGCAGGCCCTAATCTCAAACTTATTTTTTTAAAAAAGGATGAGGCTACTGTTCGGACACTCATCTTATCCAGCAAGGTCTACTACCCAACCTCGAAATGTCTGTAGATTCTGTAGCACCTCCTGAAATTCTTCTTTCAATCGGGCCTTTATGTGTTCAAGTTCTCCAGAATCTAACTCACAGTCATAGGCATGCCTTATGAAATGGCGAAACGCACGGATTTTGTCTAAGAGTAGAAGGCTCTTTCTCGATATGACCATCGGCCGGATTTTAGGAATTTCTGTATTCATGCGCACAAGAAGTTCCTTATGAAAAGACTCTAGCTGTTCAATATGATTTTCAAAGGCCTTAGCAATCTGTTTAAAAAGGTCTTCAAGTGCTGTATAGAGCTGCTGAAGCAGCATAGAAAACATGTAGGTCAATTCAAAAACTGTCACGTCTATTTCGACTACTTGCTTGAACAGTTTTTCAATGATTTTCATTTGCTTGTCAAAATATCCTAAAAGGATAGCATATTGGTTCATACTACTTTGTAACCTTCTTCTGATACAAATTCTTGGAATGGACAGAGCTCAAAGCGAATGACTTCTACATTTCTACCAATGGCCTCTTCAAGCCTTGTCCAGAGAATAAACCTGTCACCTGTAAAATTTTTTACAACGATATCCACATCAGAATTTGGAGTAAACCTACCTGAATGCAAAATCGACCCCACAAGAAAGACCTCAACCCCAGATCCCTGAAATTCTTTTCGCAATACTGCTAGCGAGGTTTCAAAAAGTCTCTGCCTTTCCTTTTCCAAAAATGCCTTCTTTTTTGCATCTTCTGCTAATAGGTATTTCTTTGCTTCATCTCTGTTAAATTTTTCTTTCACACGATCACCTATAATACCTTAGTGTAGGAACGATAGCGAAAAAAAGCAACTCCGTCCTTAACTATTTTTCTATAAGAATTTACTCTGGCTTAGGTGCAAAGAGAGCTAAAATATATCGCTTCATATTGTCCACTTACGATAAAGGGTTAGATTTTATACAATTAACCTCAAGATGATGAATATGCTATCTACCCTACTTTCTAGAATTTGCCTGCTTGCAACCGCATCGGTCCTTCTTCAGGCATGCGCTACAGTCATTCACGGTACGAAGGAAGACGTTTCAGTGACGACATATCCTCCTGACGCCACTGTTTCCGATGGAACGATGACGCTTCAGACACCTGCAAAATTCAATCTGAAAAGAAACCAGGACTATATCCTCACAATCAGCAAACCGGGGTATGGCACAGAAACGGTAAAGATCAAGCATGTTATCAGTGGTGCAGTGGCCGGTAATCTTATACTGGGTGGGCTGATTGGCTGGGGCATCGATGTGGCCGATGGAGCTCAGTGGCGCCTTGAGCCAGATACCATTGTGGTCACTCTTCACCCACTTCTGGGGACTGCAATCCTCGAAGAGCTGCAAAGTATAACCACAGAGAGTGTGGAGAGTGACCTCAAAGAGCTCTCTTCCTACAGAGAAGACGGTCTCATCACAGAACGCGAATATGAAGCTATAAAAAAATGCTTGCTCGATCTACGTTCTTAGAGGGTGTTTACAAATTGCTAACGCCTATATTCGAGATTATTTCCTGCCTCAGAGACGACAAAAATTCCCCGGCCATATTAACCCAATATTGTCCGGGGAATTTTTGTCGTCTCTGAGGCAGGAAATAATCTCGAATATAGGCATTATGAATTAGTAAATACCCTCTTATACGTGACCAATTTTGCCCTTCTCTATCACTGCAGCAGGGACATGCTGCAGTTTATACTTGCCATACTGCTGGATCATCTTGGCGACTAAGCTTGTCCAGCCCGTTTGATTGCTCGCTCCAAGCCCCGCCCCATTATCACCGTGGAAATACTCGTGAAAGAGAATATAGTCTTTCCAGTACGGATCGTTTTGAAATTTTTCAATCCCGCCGTAGACTGGTCTTCGGCCGGTGCTATCTTTCAAAAATATAGAAATCAGCCTCTCTGCAATGTCTGAAGCTACATCCCAGAGATTTTTTTTCACGCCTGAACCTGCAGGGCATTCGACCTGTACACTCTCGCCATAGTAGTAATGAAATTTTTGCAGTGACTCTATAAGTAAAAAATTTACTGGAAACCAGATAGGGCCTCGCCAGTTGGAATTGCCTCCAAACAGCTCTATCGTAGATTCGGCCGGTTCATAATCTAGCGTATACTTTTTACCTGCCAGGTAGATGGTAAAGGGCTGCTTTAGGTGCCGTTTAGAGACCGATCGGATGCCGTATGGGCTATAAAACTGCTCTTCATCCAGCATCTTTTCGAGTATCTTCGTCAATTTTCTACTATCTGTAAACGCGAGGAGAAGCCGCTTTTCCACCCCCAGCTTTTCAAGATCGGCTATGCTGCAGAGCATGCTCCTTCGTTTTTCAACAAACCATTGAAACCGCTCTCTATATCCCGGAAACCTGTTGCAGATATCTGAACTATTTGTCGCAATGACGAAGAGAGGAATCAGCCCTGTCATGGAATCTTCATACATTTTCTGGCGGCTTCCATCTGGATGGATCAAAAGACCGTAGTAAAAGCCATGTTCTTCATCCCAGAGCCCCTCTTGCTCACCCGTTACATTATTAATGGCGTCTGCGATATAGACAAAGTGTTCGAAGAATTTTGTCGCAAGATTTTCATAGGCGTGGTTTTGAGAAGCAAGCTCCAAGGCAATTTGCAGGCAATTGAGGCAATACATCCCCATCCAGGCCGTAGCATCGGGCTGCGCAAGCACTCCCCCCTCAGGAGGCTCTAAAGATCGGTTAAAGGCACCTATATTGTCTAAGCCCAGAAATCCCCCTTCAAAAATATTTCTCCCATCTTTGTCTTTTCTATTCACCCACCAGGTAAAATTTATAATTAATTTTTGAAACATCTTCTCTAGAAACACACGGTCTTCTCTACCATACATCTCTCTTTCCATCTGATAGATGCGCATAGCCGCCCATGCCTGCACAGGAGGGTTGACATCGGAAAAATTCCACTCATACGCCGGAATTTGGCCATCCGGTGACATATACCATTCCCGAGTCATCAAAAGCAGCTGGCTTTTCGCAAAGTCGGGATCGATCATTGCGAGAGAAATTGTATGGAATGCAAGATCCCAGGCGGCAAACCAAGGGTATTCCCACTTATCGGGCATGGAAAATATCTCGTAGGCATCTAAATAGGGCCAGTGCCTGTTTCTGCCCATTTGTCGCTCCTGAGGAGGTTTTGGCTCTTGTGGATCTCCTTGCAGCCATCTTTTTACATTGTAGTGATAGCACTGCTTATTCCACAGTAATCCTACAAGGGCTTGACGCTGTACGCTGCGCATATCATCCGACAAAGGATAGGGCGTCACTACCTGGTAAAAGGTGTCGGCCTCCTCTTTTCTTTGAGAAAAAAGCCTGTCAAACTCTCTATCGAAAAGAGCCTCTCGTCCTTGCTTGCTGCTTAACACCAACCGTACTGTTTTTGTCTCACCCGGTGCCAATGACAGTTTATGGTGTACTGCAGCTTTAGTCCCTCTCTTTTGCGGATTTACTGCGCTTTGCTGCTTCTGCGTAAAATAGCTGTGAAAGCCATCTTTTACAAACGGTGAGTCGTTTGCTGTAGCAAACAGCTTTTCATTATTGGTCTCATTTTCTGTAAACAGTATCTCGTCCTGGCCTTCACAATAGAGCCAGTACGCTTTTAAATCTGGATGAGATGCTTTAATAGTGTCGTTACCGGTGAGCTCCAGAAGAGGTTTTGTGCTCTCCCGTTCCCAGCTCCAGCTGTTTCGAAACCATAGTGTGGGAAGGAGGTGTAAAACGGTAGCGTCAGGGCCTCGATTCGCAATCTGAAACCGGATCAAGATCTCATCAGGTGAGCTTTTGGCATACTCTACAAAGATATCGTAGTAGCGATCTTCATCAAAAATAGCGGTATCTAAAAGCTCATATTCAAATTGATGGCGATTCCTTTCTTGATTTGTCTTAACAAGCTCCTCATAAGGAAAGGCCTTTTGAGGGTATTTATAGAGGTATTTCATGTAGGAATGGGTGGGAGTATTATCTACATAAAAATAGTATTCTTTAACATCCTCTCCATGATTGCCTTGAGTGCTTGTCAGCCCAAACAGCCGCTCTTTGAGAATGGCATCTTGGCCATTCCACATGGCAAGAGCAAAGCAGAGCTGCTGCTTGCTATCTGAGATACCTGCAATACCATCTTCCCCCCATCTATAGGCGCGAGACCTGGCATCGTCATGGGAGATATAGTTCCAGGCATCGCCATCGGCACTGTAGTCTTCACGAACAGTACCCCACTGGCGCTCGCTCAAATAGGGACCCCACTGGCGCCAATCATTTTGCCCTAAACGAGCTTCGACGAGCCTTTTTCCCTCAGCAGTCGACTCTATTGTGCTCATAGCCCTGGACTTTGATGCATGAGTCCACCATCTACAAATACTGTTGTTGCTGTCATATAGCTTGCCCCACTGCCTGCCAAAAAGGCCACCACTCGTGCTATTTCGTCCGGTTCAGCCATCCTCCCTAATGGTATTGCTGCATCCAGCTCTTGCAACGCTTTAGGATCTTTCATGGTGGATGTATTAATAGGTGTAGCCACTGCACCCGGAGCAACCGCGGTAATTAAAATATTATGTTTTGCTAGCTCAAGGGCAGCGGTGCGGGTGAGCATCCGCATTCCTCCCTTAGAAAGACAGTAGGGGATATTGTGCGGCATTGGCCAGTCTTCATGCACTGACGTAATATTGATAATACGTCCCCCATTTCCTTGCTTTATCATCTGTTTTGCGGCAATCTGTGTCCCAAAAAAGGCACTTTTCAGGTTGATAGCAAGGACCTTATCATACTGAGCTTCAGTAGTATCTAACACTGATGTTCTTGTTTCAATCCCGGCATTATTTACCAAAATATCCAGCCTACCAAATTTTTTGACTGTAGTATCGATAAGTCTTTGAAGGTCAACGATTTTACTGACATCGGCATCGATCCCTATGACCTGACCACCTAAAGCTACAACATTTTTTTCTAACTCTTCTGTCGCCGCTTCATTTACTACATAGTCTATGGCAATACTGGCCCCTTGCCTTGCAAGTTCAAGGACGATACTTGCCCCAATGCCGCTATTTCCTCCCGTGACAATAGCTACCTTTCCTTTCAAATCCATACACCCCTCCCGTTACCGGCAATCTATGAAACATCATTTATTTTTCCAAGAAAATTTTTTCTTGCACAATAAATTGGCAGCTGCTCTATTGCGTATAATTATTTAAATTAGAATTTAACTCTCACAGCTAGGGAAAG
>JAFEGS010000070.1 GCA_018239705.1 Verrucomicrobiota bacterium
AAGAGACCTCGATTGCAAGCCAGCGCAAGACCAAAGGCCCCAGCAAGTCCTTTAACAGGCTTTTACAGTTCTGTGACGAACTTAAGGCTGACTCTGATTCCGTGTCTCTTCTAGCGCATGGCTCAGATATGATGGTACTTTCAGAGAAAGTAGATGAGGCCATAAGCCAATTTCAACATCAGATTTCAAATAAACCATTTATGGCACTGGTTGTATCTTGGGCCTCAGATGTAGATGCACACCTTGCATCAGGAGAGCGCCTTGTAGCGTGCATTTTAGACCTCATAGAGCACGGCGTACTTCCCTACGAAGACAAAAAATCGCATAAGTTTATCACTCTCTCACAGCTCCAATTAGAGGACCATGCAGATGTTTTTGATGCAATACGCTCTGTTAATGAGTGGTCAGTGGACAAACAAGAAGAGTATGTACTCATCTATGGTCAATTTGCAAATAAGCTTTCTGAGCTTACCTCCGGGCTGATCTTGGAACCATTTGATATTGATCGCTCCCTTACTTCTAAACGCAGACTACCTTTCGAAACGTATATAAAAATCCTTAAACACCTCTCAGAAAGAGAGAGAATTTTAACTAAGATTTTTTACCTAGGAGGCTCACGATCGCTTGAGGAAGTATTGTCACTTAAAATTGAGGATATTGATTTTACAAATCATACTCTATACATATCTGAAGAGCCAATTGTATATCCAAAACATGTTTTCCACGACTTAAAGTATTTCATTGGAAGACGCACAAAAGGCTTTGTCTTTACAGGACGCTCCGGTGATAAAATCGACCACACAGTGCCTTATAGAGCCTTGAAATTGATTATTTCTAAACTTGATCTAGATCCAGCATTCACATTTAAAGACTTCGTCAAGAACGTCTAAAGCTATTCGCTTACTTTTTTTTACATCTATACGCAATACTGAATTGCGTAGCTAAAATTCATGTTGCATTAAATTTCGGCAATTGAGCATGCTGATCTTATGAACGAATGATACCCAACGCTTCGGCAACGTAGCAAACCAATAGGTGATATATGGAAAAATTCAATCAGAAGACCTTCATTCCCCCACACTCGAAAGAGACGGAAATGATGGTTTTAGGATGTATGTTAACCAGTGATAACAACCTCTGTTTAGCTGCAGAAGCACTTGAAGGGAGTGACTTTTACTTTACTGAGCACAAAATCATCTTTCAGTCCCTCAAAGCTGCCTATAACAACGATGAATACACGGATGTTCGTCTAGTCGCAGAAGATCTTAGCAAACAAGACAAGCTACAAGCGGCAGGCAGCATCTTCTACCTCAACACTCTGGCTCAGTATGCAGGAAGCTCCACGAACATCGAAAAATATGTTGATGCTATCAAAAAGAAGGCCCTTCTTCGCCACATTATCGATGCAGCGCAAGAAGCTAAAGAAACCGCCCTTGATGACCCACATGATCCAACGCTGTGCCTCCATACCTTGCAAGACAAGCTCAAACAGCTCGAAATACAAGGACGGGCTAAAAAATCGATTAATATTCGATTTTTAAGCCAATTTGAAAAAAAATTTGTTCTCGCAGAGCCTCCGAAAGAACCCATGCTATTGGAATATAACCCCATAGATGGGATATCAAAGGGATTTTTGCCAAAGGGAATCGTAGCAATGCTAATAGGCACTGGAGATGTAGATAAGACTACTCTTCTTGCCCAGCTCGCTATTTCAGTGGCCTCTGGAACCCCTTTTTTACATATTTACAGAACCACAGCAGCATGTGGAGAACACGGCAAAGGCAATGTCTTCATCGGTCTTGGCGATAACCAGTACGATGACATTCACAGGATCATCTTCAAAACCTCGAAAAACGTACGACAACATGCTCAAGGCAATCTCACCAAAGAAATAAGCAACAGGATTGCTGTGTTGTCTTTTTGTGGAGAACAAGCTGCCTTCATCGAAAATGGCAAGCCAAGCAAATATTTTCACGAATTCAAAAAGAGCCTCATAGAGACTGCACCAGCTGCTGGCTGGTCTCTGATTATACTCGATCCCCTCTCACGCTTTCTTGGAATAGATGCTGAAACACGCAATGCCTCGATAGCACAGTTTATTGCCATGATGGAAGAGTTGACACTTGACCTTCCAGGCAATCCAACTGTCCTGTTTGCCCACCATATCGAAAAAGCTACACTCACAGAGTCTGAAGACCAAAGCCAAGCTCCCACAATAGGCCTATCGTATCTGACAGATGGAGCACGATGGCAAACCAATTTTTTCAAAACAGATAGAGGACAACCAGAAATTACTGTCCTCAAAATGACCAAATCAAACTGCACAGCTATCATCGAAGACATCTGCACCGGACAGGATATTCATGGATACGAAGATATTATTGCGTCCAACTATACAAAAACCGTATTCTAATTGTCTAACAGCTGTTAGACAACAAGATAGTTACTCGTAAATAAGGCTACAGCATGACAGCACTGCCCATTAATGTTGATGAGTTACTGAGAGGACAGATCGTTGAATGGGAACGCCTTGAATTCAAAAAAGGATGGAACCCCGAAGAAACTATTCGCACAATCTGCGCTTTTGCAAATGACATCAGCAATTGGGGTGGGGGCTATCTGGTAGTAGGGGTAGAGGAGGATAACGGTCAACCGATCTTTCCACCCATTGGCATATCAGCAAATAAAGTCGACGAAATTCAAAAAGAGCTCGTCAACTTGTGTTACAGGCTCCGCCCCAACTATCATCCGATAGTAGCGCCTGTCATTTTCCAGGAAAAAATGATCCTGATGATCTGGTGTCCTGGTGGTCAAACGCGACCTTATCAAGCACCTGATACTTTAGGCAAGCATGCACCCTATTCATATTTCATAAGGCGCAATTCCACAACGGTAAAAGCTCAAACAAAAGATGTTCAACGGCTACATGAGATGGCAAACCAAGTGCCATTCGATGATCGAATTTGCCATCAAGCTAGCCTGAAAGATCTTCAGATCGGTATCATTAAAGATTTTTTGAGAGACGTAAAAAGCGACCTTATATCAGAAGTTGATAAAATTCCTTTAGAACAGCTCTATCGTCAAATGCAAATTGTGCAGGGACCAGAGGAACACCTGAAACCATTAAATATTGGCCTAATGATGTTCAACAATAATCCAGAGCAATTTTTCCCCTGCGCTAGGATTGAAATTGTTGAGTTTCACGACGACGTGGGCGACAGCTTCTCTGAAAAGATATTTAAAGGGCCAATCCATATTCAGCTTAAAGAGGCGTTAAGATATCTTCAGTCGATGTTCATCAAAGAAGAGATCCGCAAAAGACCTGATCGTGCCGAAGCGGATCGATTTTACAACTACCCCTATGTTGCCTTAGAAGAGGCCTTAGCTAATGCTGTTTATCATAAAGATTATGCCCAACGAGAGCCGATCGAAATCAGTATTAGGCCTGATCGCATTGAAATTTTATCATTTCCGGGTCCACTACCTCCCCTGAAAATCGAGGATTTAAATAAAGGGTGCGCTTACGTTCGAACCTATAGAAACCGGCGAATTGGAGACTTTCTGAAAGAGCTTCATCTGACTGAGGGGCGATGTACTGGAGTACCTAAAATTCATAAAGCTATGGTGGCAAATGGATCGCCACCGGCAATTTTTGAAACTGATGAAGAATCTCACTACTTTCTTACCGTTTTGCCTATTCATCCCGAAGCAAGAAGAGTAACAGTTGCAAGCCAAAACACACCGGTAGAGGAGCAAACACACCAGTATACTGGTGTGTTTGGAACTCAAACACACCAGTATACTGGTGTGTTTGCACTAGAAATCTTACCAGAAGAGCTGCAAATGTTACTTAATGAATTTAATAAACGTTCTAGTGTAAAAGACTTACATTTATTAATTCAAAAACTTTGTGCATGGCAACCACTAACAGCACAGCAATTAGTTGATCTTTTGAAAAGAAAAGATAAGAAACACTTCGTTAGAAGCCATCTTACACCAATGATTAAAGAAGGGACACTAAAATATTTATTTCCAAAGGATGGAAATGCTCCTAATCAAGCATACATCTGTGAAAAAAAGAGAGAGGCTTTTGAATGAGACATAGACTTGAAGATTTAGGACGGCTCGCTGTCATGATTGACAACTTACTCGAGCACAAATTGTTCGAGGATTACGATCTACGGCCAGGAAGGCCAAAAGACTATGGTGAATGGTTTGCATCGAAAACAGAAGATCAGAAAGATGACATCATTCACGCTTGGGTGTACGGCCTAGAATCTATACGTGATAAGCTCTATGACATGCTTTCAATCGCCCAAGGGACTGATCTGTTAAATGACTCAAAAATGGATGGATAAACCGAGTAGACTATGACTCTTCAAATCACGTAGAACCACCTCACAGATGAGGTCAAAAAAAAGATCTTCCTAGGATTTGGACGTCAGGCCATTCAAGAAACTGGAATTAATGGACTCAATGAAGAGCCAATCTCTTTTGAGCTCTCTGATAATGGTGCATTTGTGGGCGCGATTGTCGTACAGCTATTCTGGGAACAGCTTCACATCAAGTATCTTTTCGTTGAAGAAAACTATCGAGGACAAGGAATCGCTCGTCGCTTAATGAACCACGCTTTAGAGTATGGCAAAAAGCGAGGATGCCAGTTTGCTTTTGTGGAAACGATGAGCTTTCAAGCCCCAGCATTTTATCAAAAAATGGGCTTCAAGATTGAATTTTCAAGGTCGGGTTATGCAGCAAATACCACCTTCCACTATCTTAAGAGGTCTTTAGCAGATAAAATTATCTAGTGAATAAATTATGTATTAATTTTTTACTAGTAGATCACTAAAATCTATTATGGAATAGAAATAATCTTCATCAACTACAGCCTCTGACACTCCATTCACATGAACCAATACTGGTAGGAGCGCAATTCCTCGGGGAACGCTGATTTTACTGATTTTTTCTTTAACCTCATTAACGACTGAGAGTTTTATAGGGTTTTTAGAAAATTTAATTTCAAAAATGTACAAAGTTTTCTGTTTTGTATGAATCAAAAAATCGACTTGACATCCCTTCTGACGCATCGTTTTTTTCTGAAAAAAGGGGTTATCATAAATCACATCTTCCGGATTAATCTTTAAAAACTTGTACAGTTCTTCACGATTATTCACTACTAAATTTTCAAATTGGAGCCCCATTATAGACTCCCATCCAGGCAAACTGGAGAGAGTTATTTTCGAAATTCGCTTAGCTTCAATTTGAGTTTTCTTTGGAACAATGTATTTTAAATAAAATCTAATATAGTTGTCACTTAGTCTATAGAGATAAAGTTGTAGACTTTCACCAGTTTTTAATGACCAGGTATTATCTCTTGATAAAAACCCGGAGTCTATTAAATCATTGATATAATCTGAGAGACGGCCGCTTTTAGGATAGTTTATCTCTTTTGCAATTTCGTCAAAACTTCTTGAACCATTAGCGAGAGCTAGGATAATTTTTTTATATATCGTATCTCGTTTTTCAAAAAGCTCGTGAAATATCTTTTCGAACTCATCAACAAGTATACCACCGCGCGTAAAACACTGTCTTTTTATATTTTCATCAGCAGTAAATTGCCCTTGCATCTGCTCAATGTACCATGGGATACCGCCCGTAACACTCAAAATTTTAAATTTTTCATACGAAGATGATTTAAACCCTTGACATTCAAGCATTTGATTGCAATCAACAAGAGGTAGTGGGTCTAATGAGAGCGTCCATGAAATTCTCCCAAAAAACGCCGTGCTACTTATGATATTCTCTTCCAGCCACACTGAAACGGAACTGCATAATATTAAAATCAATTTTGAATTTTTAGCAAAATGATCTTCCCAAACATATTTAAGCTTACCTAAAAAAGTTTTATCATCAGATGCCATCCAAGAAATTTCGTCTAAAAATAGAATCGCTCGACCA
>JAFEGS010000071.1 GCA_018239705.1 Verrucomicrobiota bacterium
CTGACCCTGTGGAATGAGTTTTTAACTACAAATGGCTATACGGCTGCCAATCCTCCTCCTCAGACAATTGCTGCACAGACGCAATTTGTACAATTTGCACAGGGTGTCTATTCCATCGAAAACCTCAGTCAAGCCCTATCGCCTGACGAGGTGAGGAAGAGAGACATCATGTTTAAGACCTTTGATACCCTCATTGCCATGCTAGGCACGATACAAAACTCGGTAGCCGTGCAGAGTCAGGACCTGATCTACCTCGGTAATTTGCAACAGCAACTTACATCTCAGCTCAGTGCCGTACCTACCTATACCGGAAATGCAAGCAACTCTCAGTCTGCCCCATCAAGTGTTACAAGTTCTAACCTTAGCCAGCTCACCTTTGGATACAGTAACCTCAGCGCTCAAGAAATTGCCCAATGGTGGGCATACCAAACCGCAATCGGCAACACCGGTGCTTCGTTTACGCTCTCAACTGCAGCTCTTGTCCCTGGCCTTTCAAATAACCAAAAAATCCCATTTCTTCAAGTTACAATAGTTGCCGGTTCAGGCCTAAACATCGTCGGGTCAACGCCAAATGGCAGTGGGGGCGTTAATACTCTCGCTATAGGCGCAGGACCGTTTCCGACTGTTGATACAAATCCAAACGATAGTGTGCTGACTAAATACCAGTCAGACCTTTCAAGCTTTGAGACCTACTTTGCCAATGCATGGAATTCAACAATTGCCCCGGCCCAAACAGGCCTTGTAAACACCTACACGGCACCCGGTGCTCAAGGTATAAACACAAGCACACAAACGAACATATCAGCAACTGCAAGTGATATGCAGCTCACTGTGCCTTGGCCAAACAACGTCACCTATGTAACACCGGCAGGAGATACCAACTCTAATGACCAAAGCGCAGGTGATGCCGCATCAAAAGCGAGAGCTGAGTATAACTCAAGAGACCAGCAGTATATTCAAAATATTACTTCGGTTCGCGATACCGTCCAAAATACGGCACAACAGGTCCAACAGAACCTCACAAACACCAACACCTCGATCCAAGAGGAATCGAACCTGCTCTCTTCGATCATGTCCAATTTGAATGACCTGATTACTGCAATCTTTAAATAATAGAAGGGTTAAAACTATGACAGTACCAACCAACAGTCCCTACAGCAGCCTTTTGATAGGATTCTTTGGCAATCTGAATACAAATGCACAAAACACGCTGTGGCAGCAGTTTTTACAGCAAAATGGCTACAGTGCAAACCCATCTGATACCGATATTGTTGCCCTTAAGCAGTTTGCGGGCTTTATTCAGACTACCTACAGCAATGAGACCTATTCAGCAAAAGCATCTCCGCTGCAATTGCAGCAGCAGGCGCTGATGTTCACGCTCTATGATCTTCTCGTCCAGATGCTGCAGACCATCTCAGACTCCGTATCAACACAGAACAAAGACTTGCTCTTTCTTGGAAATTACCAGCAGTCCTACACCACCATGATGGCGCGTGAAGCCAACGCCTTTTACCAAGGTGGTGCCACAACAGCTCCTTCAGTCAATGTGCAAAACCCATCTCAGTGGACTCTTGGGTATGGTGGCATCAACATGGGCGATTACATCAGGGCAGCGATTATAGGACAGCCGGACCCTACCGATGTGCAAACTACCACCTATCCCACGCTTGTTCTCAATTCCCAGTACCCAACTACACCTCAAAATAACATTTTCACTACACTCATTGGCACTAATAACTTCACAAATACCCTGTCGATCAACTCTACAGCGACCTCAGTTACATTTACCTTCACCATCAACTCGCCGCCCATTGCAAATACCCCGAGTTTCTCTGTCTCGCAAACAGCGACATATAGCGCTTCCGCATCACTTGACGAAAAAACAGCACTGGTTACTCAAGCTCTTCAGACACTCTATAACGAACCAGTTCAAATCAACATACCGGCCCCAATCACAGGTCCAACTGTTGGTCAATTCATCACAAACCAGCCAATGCGCATCCCATATGGAATTGTCACCGACCAAAATGTGGCTATTAACGAAGGACTGACGGGTGCGGGTGGCGCACAAGGTGCTGAAGAGCAGGCTGCCTCTAGTGCTCGCGCAACAAAAAACAACTTGATCCAGCAGTACATTCAGAATGCGAGCTCTTTTAGAACAATCCTTAGCAACCAGGTTCAAGCTATGCAAGGAGATGAACAGGATGGACAGCAAAGTCTTGCCACTGACGATAACGTTCTTGAATCATTCATTCACGATACCGACAACATATTAGGCTTTGTCTTCCAATAATAAAAAAATTTGTATGAATTAATTGTAAAAAATATTATATAATTTATATAGAGAGGGAAGAGAAAAAACCACAACGTGGAGAAGAGCCAATGAGCACAAATCCAAATGAGTATGATGCAATGGATCTACCAAAAATCCAGGAGTCATTGCAAAAAATCAATTTCGCCGCAGGGGAAAAAGCAAGAGTGGAACTGAAGGAAATTCTGGAAAGCTCTTTGAAAAAGGGGATTATGCCAAAGACGGCTCTGCAAATTAACGATGACACAATGGAAGCTATTTATACTCAAGGATATAACCTCTATAACATGGGAAAATACAAAGAAGCTTCCTACGTATTTCGACTCTTGATGATGCTCGATTTTTCCACGCCAAAGTATATATTAGGCCTTGCCGCCTGCTCTCATAGACTGAAAGACTATTCAAATGCATCGAACTTATACCTCCTTTGCGCTGCACTGGACCCGACCAATCCGCTACCTCACTTTCACGCAGCAGACTGCTATCTACAGCTCAGCAGCCCATCAATCGCCTGCATTTCCCTAGGCATGGCCATTACAGCAGCCGGTGATCAGCCACAGTATGCACTCATTAGAGAGCGCGCCTCTCTTATGAAGGCAGCACTCGATCAGCAGCTAGGAACAGGAACTGTATCTAAGCAATTAGAAACAACCGATGCCCCTTTAGAAGAAACAGAAACCAGCCATAAATCTTCACAATCAGATGGCTGAAGGAGTGAATTATGGGAGTAGGAGCAGCAGGGTATCAACAATACCAAGATCCTAACAGTTCATCGCAACCGGGGACTGACCAGACAATTGTAAATAATCCTGATCAACAGAACGTACAGGGATCGGGCCCCGGAGGAGCTACTGTCGTAATTAACCAGGACAGCCTCATTCCGCCAGGACCGTCGCAACAAGGAATGCCGGGAACATCGAGAGGAGCGAGCGCTACGGTGTCCGGCGACGTCAATGCCAGCGTCCCTAATCTTGTAGCCGGAACATCGACGACAAGTGTATTTGGCAATCTTTTCACATCACTAACAACAGGCAGCTCATCAGATGATTCAGATGATATGTTGTCGCTCTTCTCACAATCAGGAGCAGCGACAGCAACGGGTGGAACACTAAATATGAACAGTCTTGTGGGCCCCTTATTAGCCGGTAGTGGCGGTGGCACAGCATCTTCTGCGAGTACAGTACTACAAGCCTTGAGCACCACACAGCTCAATGCGGTCTTGCCCTCAGTAACTGATGACTCCGGCACAACATCACAAACAGGTAGCACAACAAGTCAGACATCAACGACTACGACCACCAAAGGACAAAGTACGGATGGATTATCATCAACTGATGAAAGTACCGTCTATCAAACACTTGTAGCATATGCAGATCTCGACAACATTAATCCCCCATTGACACCCGATCAAAAGGCAATGATTACAGGCAAACTGCAGATACTTGCCCAAGATATAAGCGATGACAATAGTAACGGCACAGCTACGGGCTTAAGCGGCTCAAGCGAAACAGATGTTGAGTCAGCACTCGCAAATATGCTGGGATCTGACCCTTCACTCAGTGCCAGCGACCAAACAGCCCTTTCAAGCGCCCTCTCCACCATAGCCTATTCTGCCGTATCTGCCTCCTCACCTAACGCATTGGGCGAAATGGGTTCAACTGATAGTGCTCAAGTGCTGCAGGCACTTTTGCAGTATACAGGAGCAGGAAGCAATATGGACAGCGGCTCTCAGCTCACAGCAGATCAGCAAAAGCTCGTAACGACCCAGCTTACAGCTCTTGCTCAAGCAATTGCTACACAAAACGCTAGCGGCGGCCCAAATCCTCTCACCTCTTCCGATCCAAACACGCTTCTGACTACCTTTGAAAACATGCTCAATCTCAATAACAACACCACGATGAGCTCGGATGATCAGACCCTGCTCATAGGATACCTCACCACCGCTGCAAATGGCCTTGGAGCTACCAACTCTGCAAATGGCGTTACTCCCCCTACAAGCCCACTCTACACAGAGATGAACTCTACAAGTTCGAGCGATGTATTAACCGCACTCACCACCATGGCAACAAACGGAGGCATGACATCTGATCAGCTCCAGCAGATTATGCCGCAGCCACAGACTATTGCAGGACAGATAGCACAAAGCAATAGCAGTGGAGGAACTGCCGGTCTGGATTCCCCAGATAGCACAACCGTGAGCGATGAACTTACCGCCTTGATCGGCGCTGATAATGATCCAACCCTATCAGACGGCACAAAATCTATTCTTAGTGCCTTTGTCAAAACAGTTTCAACCTCGATAGCAAGCACAAACAAAGATTTCTACACTCAAGAGACCTACTCTTCCGATCCGAAAATCATCTTTCAGGGTCTTATGAATCTTAGTAATGTCAACAACAATAAAAACCTCTCACCAACTGAAAAAACGGCCATAGCATCGTATCTGACCCTTATGGCACAGGCAATTGGTTTTATGTCCCAAGTCAGAGCAACTATTGTTTCGCTGGAAGCAGACTTGAGACAAGATGAAGCCCATGGAAAACTGAGTGAGATCCAGAGCGAATCGACACTAGCTCTACAGGCCTTTACAAAGAATATGAACCAAATTTCGAGCAACCTCGATAGCCAGCTTGCAGCTATTGTACGACAGCTTCTCCTCGAGATCTTCCTGCCTATTATTGCAGCGATTATCGCCATTATCGCTGTTATCCTTATCATCGTTACACTTGGTGCCGCTACTCCTGTAGCTATAGGCCTTATTGCAGCAACAGTGGCTATGACGGCAGCGTCTATCGCCGCAGATGCAACGATAAGCGCTATATCACAGGCAGCTGAAGCCAGCGGCACCACTTTTAACAATACTGCCGCAGAAGCTGCCAACTGTGCGATCCAGGCATTTGTCATGGCGCTTATGGTGCTCTTCACATTGGGAATTGCGGCACCTGCAATGGCAGCGGATCTAACGGAAACAGCCGCAGAAACAGTCTTTGAGACCGTTAAAAACGTTGTGAATGCCGTCATGAAAGAGATGGCAGAAAATGGCATGAAAGATATTGGAGACGCAATTGGGAAGACCACCAAAAACGAAGCTGTTACAATGGGAGGCATGGCCATGTCAACGCTGTTTACCTCCGGTCTCGGCCCCGATTTACTTACACAGCTATTTGAAAAAATGGGAATGAACAAAGCCGATGCTGCTATCGTAGCTATGGTTGCTTCGTTACTTCTGATGATCACGATGCTAACTGCTTTGGAAGGAGCACTGGATGCTGTAATGGGCGATGTTGGAGCTGCTGCCAAAGGAGCAACTGCAGTCGGAAAAGGAGCTGCAGGCGCAAGTGGTGGTAGTACAGACATGATAGACCTTACAGAGTCTAGCGTCAGCGATATAACCAGCACTTTAGCCTCAGCAAAAGACGCAGCGAGTGTAGAAAAGGAACTAAATGCGTTAGATAAGGCAGTTAATGAGATACAAACTGACCTGAACCAAGCTGAAGCCGTTTTAAATCCAATAATGCAAGAGCTGCCAAATGTGGTACAGGAAAGCCAAAGTGTCGGAGTAGACGTCAGTGCTGCAGCCTCTACATCTACAACCACATCTGCCTCTTCATCATCTACAGCTACCTCATCTGTCG
>JAFEGS010000072.1 GCA_018239705.1 Verrucomicrobiota bacterium
CCATCTGCTAATGCCAATTGCCTCGTGCTGAAGATAGATCAGCAGGAAGACCGGGCTAATAAAAATGCGGATAAATGTAAGGCAATTTGCCACAGTAAAAAAGGTAGGACCCGCCATTATCCTGTCGATATTGCGCGAGAGTTTCCGATTACTGCGTAGCTCTTTCACTGTACTCTGTCGTTGAATCTGTTTCATACCTGTAACTATTTCGAGATAAAATCTTTTGATAGATGTTCAAATAATGATTTGCAGGAGTATTCCAACTAAAATCATACTGCATAGCTTGCAACATTAACGATTGCCAAGCTTCCCCATCCTGCCTCCAAAACGCAAGCGCTCGGTCAAGGGCAGAATCGAGTCCCACAACATCCGGATTATTAAAGACAAAACCATTGGTTTCTGCAAAGGGTTTTTTACTGTAATCGACATCAAACACAGTATCGCAAAGTCCCCCAGTGCTTCGTACAATAGGAATTGAGCCATATTTAAGCGCTATGAGCTGCGTAAGGCCGCACGGCTCAAAAAGCGATGGCATCAAAAATATATCCGATGCTGCATAGAGGCGATGGGCCGTTGACTCTTCCTGCTGAAGCAAAATCCGCACATGGGGATCATGCGCGTACGTATGCGCAAGAGTGACAAACTCCCATTGGATCGCCGGGTCCGGAGCAGTACCAAGCACAATATACTGCATACCCTTTTTATGAGCATTCAGAATAGCATATCTGATCAGCTCAACACCCTTTTGCTGCACGAGGCGGCTGATACTTACAACGAGCGGCTTTGTAGAATCAGCTTTTAGTCCTAAGGCCTTTCTCAAGGTCTCTTTATTTTTTGCCTTTTCGGATACAAGTAGCTTATCTTCAGGAGATTGCGCTTTAGATCTTTCGGAATAGCGGAACGGGATATGGCTATCGATCTCAGGATTCCAGTAGGAATAATCGATACCGTTTAAGATACCGCAAAACTTATCTGAGTATTGGTTTAAGGTAAGATGAAGCCCTTTGCCCCCTTCAGGAGTGAGCACCTCTGTAGCATAGGTCGGAGAGACCGTCGTCACATAATCTGAAAAAACAATCCCGCCCTTAAGCAGGTTTAAATCACTTCCAAAATCGTCTTGCAGTCGCTTTGGCGAATCATACCAGGAGCCGGAAACACCCACTCTATCGAGATCCATGGTTTGGCACCTGCCCTGATAGGCTATGTTGTGGATGGTAAGCACTGTTCGCGTCTTCTCAAAATAGGTGCGAAATGGCTCAGCGCGGATCAAAAAGGCAATTGCTGCTGTCTCCCAGTCGTGGATGTGGATCACATCAGGAGCTGTCTCTTGCCCCATTAACCACTGGAGTACTGCTCGAGAAAAAGAGAGAAAGCGGTCGATGTCATCATGACAGCCATAAATGCATCCCCGGTCAAAGAACCTCTTAGGATTATGAGACTCTAAAAATGTCAGCTCAAGATCCCCGCTAGAGGCATCGCTCCACCTTCCTCGCCAAAGCGAGTGGTCATGCCATTCCCCGTCAAAAAACGAGCGTATCCCTTTCTGGACACATTCTAGAGACAGTCCATGTGTATCGAGACAATCATATTTGGGGATCACCGTATCGACTCGAATCCCCTTCCACTTAAGCTCGCGGCTTAAGCCCATCATCACATCAGCGAGCCCACCAATTTTTGCCACCGGGGCTACTTCAGAAGCTATCTGTACCACATACATGAAATTAACCTGCTTGAGCGGTTTCTACAGAAAGCGGTGCCTCTTCAAAGTCAAAATCGTACTCAATTTCTTTTCTGAGCTTGCAAATGCCAACGAGGTTGAGCGCCAGCAAAGCAGCCTGCACCACTGACATCACAATAAGCGCTTGGCCAGTTTCTACAAACGAAAAGATGAACAAAATTGTAACTGTATAGACATAATAGAGCTGACGGCCATAGCGAGGAAAGGCGTACTGGGCTGTTTTTACGCCTGCGCAAAAATAGGTGATAATAGTGGAATAGCCGAGAAGAAAGAGGAAAAAGGGCATAAAGTACTGCATGTAAGGGAAATAGTTAGCTAAAGCCGCCTCGACGAGGTGCATAGGCTCAAGATCTTGCTTCCATGTTCCGGTAAGTAGTACTAAGAAGACGCTCATCGTACAGATAATGAAGGTATCAATAAAGACCTCAAAAATCACAAGCGCCCCTTGATGCGATGGGTTTTTCATGCGAGTTGCACTATGAATAATCGAAGCATACCCAATCCCAATATCTGAGCTATAGCAGCCACGCCTCACGCCTTGTGAAATAGCAACTAAGACAGAGGTGCCAGCGAAGGAGCCAACCGCTGCATGGGGAGTAAAGGCGCAACTCAAGATGGTGGTGCACATCGCCGGAATCTGCTCTAGATTACTGAGGAGCACATAGGCACCCATGCCGAGGTAGAGCACAATGAAGAGCGGGATAACTGCAGTGCAGATATTGCCGATGCGCCTGACTCCTCCAAGCTCAGCCAGAATCACAAGCCCAATAAGACCGATCGCAACCGGCACCTTATCAAAACCGGTACAAGAAGAGATGCTACTCGCCACTACAGTAAACTGAAAAATTTCGACGCCGTAGAGAGACATCAACACACAGAAAAGCACGCCGGCCCAAGTCCCAAGAGCTTTTCGGAGGAAGATCATGGGGCCTCCGGTAAAACAGCCCTCTTTGTTGGGAACGCGGTGGTGAATCCCTAAAAAGACCTCGCCATACTTCACTAAAGATCCTGCAATCGCAGCAAGCCACATCCAGAAAACAGCCCCGGGGCCGCCAATCTGCACTGCCGTGGTAATTGCTACCACATTGCCGATGCCGACACTACCGCCAAGGCCTGCAAAAAAAGCCGTTAAAGGATGAACCCCTCTTGTTGTAGACTCATCAACCAGCACTCCTTTGTTAAACAAAAGACGTACAAACATCTTGCATATGCGAGGAAAACAGCGAAACTGCGCAAATCTTGATCGAAATGAAAGCCACAGCCCTACAAAAAGAATGGCCGGAAAGCCAACATAGCTCCACAAAAAGTCATCAATATTCTCAAAATACTGGAATAACTGCTCCCACATTGGCTCTTCTCCAACTATTATTCGTGCCCGTGCCCGAATTTCTCAATGAATGATTTTTGGAAAAGGATTATACTATTGATAGATGTTGTTTAAAAGAAAAATTTCTCTATTTTTCTCTAAAAATTGCTCTTTCCAATAATAGCCATCGAGCAGCCCCTCTACAGGATAGCCAAGAATAGAAAAGGCAACATAGAGCGCTTCAATCGATGCAAGACCTTGCGATGGGTCTGGGCAGTCGTGCTGGCAGCGAGGATAGGCGGTTTGGAAACCGGCAGGGATGCTGCGGCAAGAGAGCCCATGAAGCTCTTTGCAGTTTTTTGCCATTTTTTGCGCAAGCTTCCAAGTTCCATCTAGCAAGATAAGTCCGAAGCCGCTATCTTCTCGGGTAAGCGGTCGTCCTGAGAGATCGAGGAGAAGAACGTTATCGAGCGGAGGAAGTGTCTCTTTACCTAGAGCACACTCCGGATAAGAAAAAAAGGTAAGCCCCGGCCTGCCTTCAAGCCCTCTTAATGAGCACTTCTTCAAGTTTTCTCGAGTATGACGAATAATGTATGTCAAGGACATGACTTCAAAACCCCTTTAAAATAAGGAATTTACAATGAGACAGTACTTTAAATCTCTTGCACTTGCTGCCCTGCTTGCATGTGGAGGCGTCCTGACTTTGCACGCAGCGCCAGCAGCAAACGTCCAGCAAAAAGACCAGATCAACTGGCTAACAGACTTCTCTCAAGCATCAGCACTTGCCAAGAAAGAATCCAAACCACTCTTTTTATACTTCACCGGCTCTGACTGGTGCCCATGGTGCAAAAAGATGGACAAAGAAATTATCTCAACCACTGGCTTTCAGAAAGCATTGGGCAATTCTTGTATCTTTGTCTATCTCGACTTTCCTCACTACACTGCTCTAGACAAAAAAACCCAAGAGCAAAATGAGGGGCTGATGAAAACGTATGGCGTACGTGGCTTTCCAACAGTTATTCTGCTCGACCCAAATCAAAAGAAAATCGCACAACTAGGTTACGAGCAGGGTGGAGGAGAAGCTTTTGCAGAAAAAGTGCAAAAAACTCTCGAGACCTACGCCAAAACCCAACATTAAACAAATTTCTGACAAAAATCAGAAAAATCCTTATCAACATCTGCAAAGGAAAGCCTCTGCTTCATAGCATCTTCCTTTGCAGATGCTCTTGGACGAATGACGCAGTCGATCCCTACCGGGAGGAGATGGCGACGAAGGCGAAAGCTCTCCTTTACCAGCCGCTTAAACCGATTGCGCAGTACAGCAGATCCATATTTTTTCGTGACAGTGATACCAAGACGAGTGGCTGGCAGCTCGCTTCTCTGCCAACTGATAACAAGAACACTTCCCCTGAAGGTCGTGGCTCGATGCGCTAAGGCGAGATACTCTCGCCTCTTGCGTAGCCTACATGACTTGGGGAAGTTGAAGACTAGCATCTTGTAAGCTGTTTACGACCCTGACGTCTGCGACTATTAATGATCTTTCTTCCGTGCCTGGTCTGCATACGCTGACGAAATCCGTGCGTTGTCTTGCGGCGTCTTTTGCTTGGTTGGTAGGTGCGCTTAACCATGATGAATCCCTTTGTGAAAAATTGTTACACAATGATAGAAGGAAGGGTCTTATCTCGCAAGCAAAAAGTACATGTTCACTTCCTAGCTCGCGCGCGCCCACGAGGCGAGAGGGGTGAGATGCCTGTCCTCTCGGCGAGGACAATAGCCTGCACACTCTGGCCGAGCCGAGAGGAAAGGCAGATTGCCCCTCACAGCCCGTCGGCGCGCATGAGATGGGGAGTGAACATGTACAGTAAAAGGTTGGTGCTGGTTTTTTTTCACCTACTGCACCTTTTTTGCTTGAAAAGAATCCCGGAATAGGTTCTAATCTTAGCCATCTTATTTTGTTTTACCTCGAAGGTTATTCATGAGAGTACGCGCATCTGTCAAAGCTGATTCTTCAAAAGGCGACATTTTAGTCCGCCGTAAGGGAAGAGTTTACGTGATCAATAAAAAAGACCCGACACGAAAGCAGCGACAAAAGGGTCCAGCACGCAAGAAGTAATTAAAAGGACTAGAAAAAAGTTATGGCTAAAAAATCTGTTGTCGCAAGACAAAAAAAGCGTGAAGTTCTGGTCAAAAGACATTGGGGAAAGCGTCAAGAGCTTAAAAAGCAAGCTATCGACATGACCCTTACTGAAGAAGAACGTCACGAAGCACGCCTGGCAATCAACAAGATGCCAAAGGATAGCTCTGCAACACGTCTACGCAATCGCTGCCAGCTTACTGGCCGACCAAGAGGCGTTATTAGTAAATTTAAGATTTCCCGTCTCTGCTTCCGCGAGATGGCGCTGATGGGACTTATTCCCGGCGTCACCAAAGCAAGCTGGTAGACAAGAATTATTGTGTCCATTTTCCTTGCCTTGAAACCCTGAGAGCTTGCTTTCAGGGTTTCTTTTTTATGGCGAGATAAAGTGACAGATAAAAAAACAGTCCTCCGCAACGCTTACAGGACCTAGCTACAATATATACTGTTTCCAGTTGAAACTTGAGAATTATTGCCTTCTCTCTCTGCGTCTCTGCGCCTCTGCGTTGAAATGCTCACACCTGATCTAAGATAACGTTGTGCCCAAAAATTCAACGCAGAGACGCAGAGGCGCAGAGACGCAGAGAAACGAAAAATCATTTTTCTAACTTTCAAGTGAAGTTGATAACAGGGTAATGAGCTGCTTTAAATCGCCTACAACCTTCCAGTCAGCCATGCCCTCGCTCCACACATAGGTCGACGCAGTAACACTTCCTGCCTGCCAGA
>JAFEGS010000073.1 GCA_018239705.1 Verrucomicrobiota bacterium
AATCCGGGCCTGCCACTCCTCTCTTTTTGTAGTCTTCTTCCTCACCATCCCAAAGCGGTAGTCGGTCGGCACAATTCTCGCAACTTATCCAACATTTCGCTTCCACCAAAGCCTCCTCTGTGCGCCCACTGAGCTTTCTCATCGCAAAAGCCTTTTCTTTTGAACAAGATTCCTCTTGACAAAATAAACAAACTACCTTGCCTTTGTCCATTTCGGCTATCTGTTTGACCCAGCGAAATTCTTGAAGATAGGCGTCCACAAAATCAGGTGAAAGCTCGCCATCTGCCACCTCGCCCCTAAAGTGCGCTGTTTCATTTCGAGAAAACAGATACACAGAGAGGCAATCCTTTTTTCCTTCCAAACAGGGAGATAAATCAGGACAACAACTATCGGCAGTCCTTTGCGCTTTCGGTAGTTTAAGCACCACTCTTCCGCTGTCGTCTTTCGTTTGTTTAAGGTATTCCTCGCTGGCAGCTTTTTTCAAACCTTTGGCTATGTTCTTCTTCTCGGTTCGGTTCAGTTTTCTGTTCTGAGCTAAGTTGCACAAAAAAGCATGAGCCTCCAAACCCGATTGCACAAAATGTTTAACGAATGCTTCTTCGCTTTCAAAAATGTATGTCGTATATTCCACTCCATCTACTAATGTCAATCCCTCTAGTTGCCCTGTAATGTCCTCCATCTCAGGTGCACCAGGGTTAGGTACATAGGGGACCTCTTCTTCTTTATTCATTTTTGCGTTTTGCTTGAAAAATGTGCAAAAGGAAAGAAATCAACTCCGTAATTAATTTTCATAAGGCTCGGAGTTTGAAGAAAGGGGGCGTTTCTTCTTTATTTTTTTTTTTTTTATAAAAAATAAAATAATATAGGGAAATGAAAATGTGAGCCTTCCAAATTCGGATTTTTTATATTAATTAATTAATTAAGTTTTCATGAAAGCCGGAGCTTAAGTTGGTTTGCTATTGGTTCTCAATCCGTAGGAGTTTTGCCACCAATAAGCGCAGCGCTGCAAAAATTAGCACTGCGCTCGCAAAATTACAAACGCAGCGCGCACCGTAAACATTTCAGGTGGGTGGGTTGTACATATTTTTTTTTTACACCACACTGTAACTATGACACTATGAGGCACAACAACATAAAACCAATACTTTCTCGCAACCTAACCCAAAACGCAAACGAAAACCGAAATATTTACGAAAGTAGTCGAAAGTGTTTTGACTAACCCACCCCTTTCTGTAAATACTAGGGTTGAGCTTCGAACGTTCTTTGACTTGTGTGGAACAATTCGAGACGGGTGTTTCAATACGAAACTGAGGTGAGTAGTAGTTCTGTTTATGTCCGTTCGTGGGTGAAAAAACAACATCGTCGTTGGTATTAGTGTGAACTGTTCATCGTCAGGATAAACATAACTAACTAACTCTGTTAACAGGTTTTCTGGGGTAATAAACAAAAAAAAACGGTGTGGCCGAGTGGTTTTAAGGCGATGGGTTGCTAACCTGTTGGGCTTGTCCCGCGTGAGTTCGAATCTCACCACCGTTGAGATTTTATCCCTCAAAAGCCGCTAGCTCAACCTGGAAGAGCAACTTAGCCTCGTGGGTGACGGTTTGGGGTTCAAATCCCCAGCGGCTTGTTTTTCCTACTAACCGTTGGTAGTCTAACAGGTAAGACGGTCCTCCACCTTTAAGGAACTGTTGGGAGTTCGAGTCTCCCCCAACGGACCCCCGCTGCCTTGCGGATTCCTGATGCCCTAATGCAAAAGGTGAGGGCAGAAGGAATAAAAAGGTATTACTCGGACATCTAGCTCAACGGTAGAGCGCCCCCAAACTTTCGTCTGCCTCGATAATGTGGTAAGTAAATGGACTGTACATCCATTTATGAACCATAAGGGGGAGGTACTTGGGTCGACACCAAGGATGTTCTTTTTTATTATACAATAAACCTTTAATAATCCAATTCTTGCCAGAAAACTTTGCTTCCTAATGTATATTCTCCTGGGTCTTCTGGAATAGCGTAATAGAAACGCTCGTTGTAACTTTTGCAAGGGTCTGTATCAATAACCAAAACATAGCGCAACTCGGTGGGTTCCTTGTAGTTTTCTGTTCTTGTCCACCAGTCTATCATTTCCATGGCTGTCACCCTGTTGAGTTTGCTCATATGTTCTTTCCATATTCTTTCAATCTCGGTGGCATTTTCTTGCCGCATTATAAAGACCAAATCAATGTTGTCTCGCACTTTAGGCGGAAGTGCTGTAGCCTTTTGAGTCGCGGTTCCCACTGTCATATGTGTGTGCCTTCCTTGAACATACAACCCTGCAAATTGTCCATCATCTCCGGCATTTCGCAAACTCTTGTTTGCGATCACATCATCCAAAACAGTACAGGTTTTGTCTGTGTAGCCTTTTTGGGCCGCTTGTTTTGGATTTTCTATGACCCAGCGTTGGAAATCGAGGATTTGAGCTGCTCGATCTTCATCCCAAGCAGGATAACAAGCTTGTCGTGGAACCCGTTTATACCAAAATCCATTGATCAATGTCTCTGAAAAAACATAGACCTGGTCGTAATCATGTTTGTGAAACCATAACCACCAATTCATGAAAAACGTTTTACCTGTCCTACGTTTTCCGTAAATGATCCAACTCGGATATTCTGGGTCATGTTCAGCTGGGTTGTATTGTCTGATTGGTATCCACCTGCCAGGCACATACATTGGTCTTCCAGAGGTTGTGTGGTATTTGGGATCTGCTAGCACCTGTTCGATGTCAACGTATTGAACGCCATCCACGTCAATCCATGGGTACTGAGATCGATCGGTCTCCTCTTCGGAAGGGTGTTCTTCTTGGTCCCACTTACATTTGTCGGGATGTTTGGCCAGTTTCTTTTTTTGTTTGTTAGAGCGCATTACTTTGTTATTGTCAAAACCTTTTTTAATTTTGCAGCTAAGATCTCTACACTTTTGTATTTTCATGTAGCCTTTTCCTTAGTCAAGTAGTTTCTCACACCGTAGTTAGCTCGGATTGCTCGTACATTGACGTATAGATTTTTCACGTTGCAAGGCCCGCCATCAAAGAATGGTAAAATTTCCTCCTTTATCTTTGGGATGTCGAGTTGAATCTTGGAAGTATGTTCAATATGTAGGACAGCATGAGAATGGATGCGACTTCCCTTTGCGTGTCTTCCTCTTTCTACAACAAATTGGGAATCAATTTTCTTTATGGTTTCGCTTGACCACGTATCTGGTATTAAGAATTTAACAATCCTCTTTAATCTTTCCTCTTCAGTCAACATCGCCTTAACAGCCTTTCTCAATCTCTGCGCACAATCATACCCATTTTCTTCTGCTTGTTTGGGGTTGAAATTAGTGTTGATTGTTATAAAAAACCCAGAATGCTTATTCTGTTTTCGTCTTGGTTCCAAGTTTGCAGTGCGAACACCCAAATCCTCAGTAGCAATTTGTATTGACATCACTTTATTTTATGTCATAGAAATTTTACATTCCTTCAGCAGCGTCCTCGATAACTTCGACTAAAGAGGCAGGCGAAAATAGATAAAACAGGAATATGCCCAGCCCAAATCCTGCCAGAAAAATGGGAAGTATGGCCATCAGCCAGTCAAAGAACAAAGATGGTTCTCTTATCTCTTCTTCTTCATGGTGATGATGCTCCTTTCGGGGCGACGTTTTTCTTTTTGGGCTTTTTAATTCTTCAGCCATTTGGCCATCGCCTTTAAAATTGGCCCTCTGTGCAGATTTTACAGGTGTATCCATTTCTTGTTTTTTTGTTAACTTGTTTATTAGAAAATCGATTAGCCAAAAATGCGATATTGGCGGTGCCTGTTTCTGAACGGGGTTCCCTTGCGTGCGGCCTCAATAAAGAATTTGTATTTTGCGTCGTCTTGACGGAGTGTATCCAGCCATTTGTAACGGTTGATCACATTAATGGCATTCTGGTTATCATTGTCTGCCATTATTCCGACTACCTCTTTGTCCCCCCAGCTATTGTTAACTCCTTGAAATTCCAATCCTCGAACTCTGCTTCTTTGCCAAAGCTCTTCACGTCTCTTTTGCACAGCATAAGGGTGTTGCATTTTGTTTGTTTCCTTTATTACTGCTCTAGAATTTTAACAATCCACTTTCCTTCTTTTGTTGTGGATTTTTTTGTATTCCTCTTCATCTGCATACTCTGGAAGTTGGTCAGAAAAGAGTTGATCAAACTCTTCGAGTGTTTCTTCAAAGAAATCTCTCAACCGTTTCCGAGTTTCGTAAGTCTTGGGCTTCTTTTGATGATCAACAAACTTTGCCAAAAATTTTTCTTGCATTTGAAGTCCTTGCACTAGTCTTCTCTTGGCATTATTAACGTCCGCTGCGCCGGTAGTGTGTCGGATAAAACATCCTTTGCACAATCCATCCTCACTTTCTTCATGTATGTGTTCCTCTTGTTCTTGCATTGTGTTTTGTTTTATTTACAGTTAGAAATTATTTTATTATAGAAAGTTGGCAATTTGAAATTTCTGTCTGATCTTTCCTTGTATCACTGGACGCTCTCTTTCTCCATCCAATATGTAAGCTGTTTTTCCCAGTGTTTGATCATAAACCGACTTTACGCCGGCCTGTACGCGGGCCAACATTAAATCAAGAGGGGCATTCGAATGTCTGCGCATACTCGCCATAATAGGCATTTCTGCATCCCTCCATGATTGGGCCAGTCTGGTGCTTACTACTCGTTCCATCAAGCGCCCAGGTCCAAACTTTCCGATTAATGAGGGAGCTTCTGCCTCAAAAACGCTTGTCCCTTGAATGCTAGAGCGGGAGGCATTGCTGGCCCGGCTGCTTACAACGTTTTTCTTTTCGGCTGACATGATATCTACTTTGCTCAATTGTTTGGTCGATTGACTCAGATAGTACGCTCCTCCTACCGCCAAAACAACGAAGGCTACCCCTGTGGCAGAATCAGTCATGATGTATTTGTTGTGTTAAGCGTTAGAATTTTATTTCTTAAGAATGCATGATTGCATATATCGCTGCTATAGCTAATCCCGCTACAACCACATAGCCCATCATTCCACTTCCGCTATCGCTGTCTTTGGCGGCCAAACTAACCGAAGTTCGTGGAGTCATTAATGTACTCAAATGACTTTGCTTGCCAACCAAGGGCACTGTCAATTTTTTGAATGGCCTTCTGTTCCCTGACCTGTGGGCAGCAGGATCGGGCATCTTTCCTAAAGGACTCTTGCGCGACATTTTTCGTTTAGTTTTGGGTTTAGATTATTTATTAGGAAGTCGAGATGCGGGTAGAAACAAGATGGTTTGGGGGAGACATGAGATGTTTCACTTTGCTTTGGGTCTTGGAGTATTGACTCATATAAGCTTCATCCAAGTTGTGATTCAAGTCGTTGACCGTCAAGAAACTCTGTGTTTGCTTTTTGGCGTTGTTGAGAAGTTGTCCGGGGCTGGCACCGAAAGGATTACTGGCGCAACAAAGATACATATCATTATAAAGATATTCTTTGGTAGGGATGCCGTGCCAAGGAGGGCATTTTGCTCCTTCTGCTTGTGGATTGGCCAGCATGCAAGAATATGGCGGTTTTGTGTAGGGACTTAGCGGACTTGGTGGGCTGGCACAACTTTTACAACAAGGCTTGCTTTCCTTAAATGAAAAACCCCCATCAACAATGTTCATGCCATTATAGTCGAAAAATTGACTGAGTTGTGGGGGTTGATCTTTTCTGGCTCGGGTTACTTTGTTGGAAACTTGATCACCTGAAAAGCGATCCCAGAACCAACGCACGAGTCCTGCTCTTGGAGTCATAAATGCCATATCCACAAAGGCTTTCTGTTCTGCTTGACTTTCAGCGTAGTCATTGGGAGATTGAAAAGGTTGATGTCTGACAGGAAGACTCATTGTCTTAGTT
>JAFEGS010000074.1 GCA_018239705.1 Verrucomicrobiota bacterium
GAGGGCTGCAAATACAGCGCCGTTGATCTGCTCAGAGAGCTCTTTTCTCGGCGTGCGCATATGTCCTGCAGAAAATGCATCTGAAAGGTAGTGACAGGCAAACGCATTCATTGCATAGGCTCGCTCAAGCGCCTCTACACTTTCGCTTTTCCCTGCCTTGATGGCCTGATCAATTGCCACCTGATGCCCTGCCTGGTACGCTGCTAAGGCGTGCGGTACAAAATGATCCCAGTTTGCGGCTGATAGCAATTGCAGAGTTGAAAGCCCTAAGGGGAAGAGGGGAGAGATTGCGCTGCCTCCACCCGTAATTACGTTACAATCGCCTAAGATCGATCCACCCACTTCGGCATAGACCTCTGACGCACTTTTTCCTTGCTGCTCCCCTTCTTTGATCTGTTCGAGTGTTTTTCGAAAGGAGGCAACTAGCTGTAGCGCCATATTTGGAGCGCTTACGCTCTCTGACAAGGTCTTGAAGGTGTTCAAAAAGCGGTATCTTCGCTCTTCCTCAGTATTTCCTTGAGAGATCGGTTGGTCTTCGATAGCAAAATAATCGCCTCCCAGGGAGACAATGTCGCCGTAGGTGAGCTCTAAACCACTCTCGAGTCGTAAAGCTGCATGAGGTAAACCGTCCGGGAACTGGAGGACAACCTGGTCACCAATCACCATATGTTCTGCACTCTCAAAAGCGAGTAGCGTTGTGCTTACCATGCTACAAAATGCAAAAATGAATTTTCTTATGCCCATGATACTTACGACCCTTTTTTAGGTAGAGTGTGTGATTCAAACGACATAAAACGACCAAAACGACAAACGACACAAAAGACGAAAAGGACGAAAACGACTTAAACGACACTAACGACCAAAACGACAACTGCAAAAAGTCCTTTTGGTCCTTTTATGTCGTTGTAGTCGTTTTCGTCCTTTTCGTCTTTTGTGTCGTTTGTCGTTTTGGTCGTTTTATGTCGTTTTATCTCTTGAAATCTTTGCTCACATGTGGGACCATATACCTCGTCTAACCTGAACAGTGGAGAATGATGGCAGGATTTGTTGTATTTGACAAGGTTACCAAAACATTTGGCGATGTTACTGCCGTAGATGCTGTCTCTTTTGCAATAGAGATGGGGCAGTTTTTTTCTATTCTAGGCCCAAGCGGCTGCGGGAAAACAACCCTCCTGCGCCTTGTCGCCGGCTTTGAAAAGCCCGATAGTGGCCGCATCTTCATCGATGGCCAGGACATCACAGACTTACCCCCAAACAAGCGCCCTGTCAACACCGTCTTCCAGCACTATGCCCTCTTCCCCCACCTCACTGTCTGGGAAAACATCGCCTTTGGGCTCCGCATTGCCAAAAGACCAAAAGCCGAAATCGAACGCGAAGTGGAGCGGATGCTCCAGCTAATCCAGATGGAGGCCTATGCCCACAAAAAACCCGACCACATCAGCGGCGGCCAAAAGCAGCGCGTAGCTATAGCGCGCGCCCTTATCAACAAACCAAAGGTCCTTTTGCTTGATGAACCGCTCGCAGCGCTCGACCTCAAGCTGAGACAGAAGATGCTGATGGAGCTCGACCTGATCCACGACGAAGTGGGCATCACCTTTCTCTTTATCACTCACGACCAGACAGAGGCCATAGCGGTAAGCGACCAGATCGCCGTCCTGCACAAGGGCAAGGTAGAGCAGATAGGCACCCCCGTCCAGCTCTACGAATCGCCAAAAAGCAGCTTCGTAGCCGCCTTCATAGGCGATACCAACTTTCTCGATGGCCGCACTGCAGCAAAAATAAGCAGCGAATACAGCGAAATTGCCATTGATGACTTTCCAAACATCCTCTGCTTTAACGACAAGCAGCTGTCGGTAGGCGAACCGGTGCACCTCAGCGTTCGTCCCGAAAAGATACACATCGGACGCGAGGAGCCTCCAAAGAATCCTCAGCACAACATCTTCCAAGGCATTGTAGAGGATGTGGTCTACAAAGGCGATCACACCAAGTTTTTTGTCAAAACGCATGGCCACAGAATTGCCGTACTCCAGCAGCACAGCCGCTTTTTGCTCGATGAAAAGCCAATCACCTGGAACGACACTGTCTGGATCTGGTGGCATGCCGATGATGGCTTTATCCTCGAAAAATACTCTGAAGCTGACAAGAAATTATTAGAAGAGGAGACGAAAGCGCCGGATGAACAGGAAGAAGAGGCAACTAAAGAGGGCTTTTTTAGGTGAGTCGACTTAAAGAATTTTTCATGACCCTTCCCTCCTACGTGTGGCTATTTCTCTTCTTTTTAGTCCCGACGCTGATGGTCTTTGCCTATGCCTTAAAGCCCTACGACGTGCAGGAGGGGGTAGGACAGGGCTGGACCTTGAGCACCATGATGGCCATATTCACTCCCGAATATATCACGATCTTTTGGCGCACGCTCTGGCTCAGCTCGCTCACCACAGCTATCTGCCTCGCTATCGCGCTTCCACTAGGCTATGGGCTTGTTCGAGCCTCTCCGAAAATGCAGAAGCTATTTCTGCTGCTGGTGATCATGCCCTTTTGGAGTAGCTTTCTCGTCCGCATATTTGCCTGGAAGACGCTGCTCCATCCGGAAGGCTTTATACGAAACACGCTCACCTTTTTGCACATTATTGGCCCAGACACCTTCCTGCTCTACAACCTCGGCACGGTGCTTGTGGTGATGGTCTATTCCTATCTTCCCTTTGCCATTCTGCCCATCTATGCACAGTCCGTTAAGTTTAATTATCAGTTGATAGAGGCAGCCATGGATGCAGGGGCTACACAGCTGCGAGCGTTCTTCTCAGTCTTTCTACCCTCTATTCGCAAAGGCATCTACACAGCGATCGTGATGGTCTTTATCCCGGCCATTGGCGCCTATGTTATTCCCGATGTGGTCGGCGGGACAAATAGTGAGATGATAGGCAATATTATTGCGCAGAAGATCTTTGTAGAGCGAAACCTGCCTCAGGCAAGTGCGCTTTCCGTTGTGCTCTGTGTGCTTGTGATGTCGCCGCTTGCACTCGCCGCCTACATGCAAAAGCGCCTTATCACAGAAAGGGGAGGCAGTAGAGAATGAAATCGCAGCGCTTTTCTCTCCACTTGGCAACGCTTGTTCTTGTATTTCTCTATCTTCCCATTGTGATACTAGCAATAAATTCTTTTAATGAATCGCGCTTTGGCGGGGTCTGGACCGGCTTTTCTCTCAGATGGTACGAAAGGCTCTTTGTAGAGCGATCGATCTGGCACGCGCTTTCTAATTCACTGCTCATCGCTACAGCCGCTACCGTGGTCTCTACAGTCTTGGGGAGCATAGCAGCGCTTGCCCTCTACCAGTACAAAAGCTTTCTTCAAAAGACCCACCACGCGCTGATGTACACGCCGCTGGTGATACCCGATATTTTGATGGGGATCAGCCTTTTGCTCTTTTTTGTGTCACTGAAGGTCGGCCTTGGGCTGGTTACGGTCTGTGTGGCGCACATAACCTTTTGCATCAGCTACGTCGCCATGCTCATTCGGGCCAGGCTGCAAAATTTTGATACCGCACTTGTTGAGGCAGCATACGACCTGGGAGCGAGCTCCTGGACCGTCTTTTTCAGGGTGATCATTCCCTTTTTAGCACCGGCCATCTTGGCTTCTGCGCTTCTTGCCTTCACGCTATCGATCGATGACTTTGTTATTACCTTTTTTGTTGTAGGCCCAGGAGTGACCACGCTGCCCATTTATGTCTATAGCATGATCAAATTTGGCTCCCCTCCGTTAATAAATGCCTTGTCAGTTGTGCTCTTAACTGTTACCTTTTGCATCATTTGGTTTACTCACCGCTTAATAGAGAAACGCTGATGAAGAAATTACTAGGGACTCTAGCGATCGTACTGGTTGCAGCCACATGCCTATTCTGGTCGTGTAGCACAAGCAAGCAGACGCTTCACATCTACACCTTTGCCGACTTTTTTAACCTCGATCTGCTCGAGCAGTTTGAGAAAAAATACAACTGCCGGATCGCCATCGATACATTTGACTCCAATGAGTCGATGTATGCAAAGCTTCGGCTAGGAGGCGGTGGGTATGACCTCATCACTCCAACAAATAATTTTTTGGAAGTACTGAACAGCCAGGGCATGCTGCAAAAGATCGATCACGCTCGCATCCCAAACGCTATCAACCTCGATGAAAATGTATTCCACCTTCTAGACAAAAGCACACTCGACTATGGCCTTCCCTATGTCTTTGCCTTTTCAGGCATTGCGTGGCGCACAGATAAGATCAGCTGCGATAACCCAAGCTATGCCATTTTTGGCGATGAGCAATACCGAGGACGGATGGTCCTGCTCAACGACCTTAGAGAGGCACTAGGAGCAGCGCTGCGCTACAAAGGATACAGCGTAAACACAACCGATCCTAAAGAGCTCGAAGAGGCAAAAATGCAGCTCATTGCTTGGAAGAACAACATCGCCAAGTTTGAAAATGAGCAGTACAAAAATGGCATTGCAAATGGGGAGTACCTTGTTGTGCAGGGCTATAATGGCGACATTTTGCAGGTAATAGGGGAAAATGAGCATGTTGCTTTTGCGATGCCAAAAGAGGGCACCGGTATCTCTATCGACTTTTTTGTCATCCCAAAAGAGGCAAAGCATGTAGACCTGGCCTACGAGTTTATTAACTACTTCTACGACCCGGTAATTTCGGCAAAGAACATGAACTTTACCTGCTTTTTAAGCCCCAACAGGGCTGCCTACGCACTGGTCGACGATTTTCTAAAGAGCCAGATAGCTCCGTTCTTAGATGAACAGACACTCAAAAAAAGTGAGCTTGTAAAGGACCTTGGGTCCAATATGGAGCTCTACTACAAGGCATGGGAAGAGGTGAAAACAGCAACATGAAAAAAATTTTGTCTCTATGTTCTATACTATTTTTACTCTGTGCATGCGGCAATCCTAAGCCGCGCCTGCATATCTATTCGTGGGCAGACTTTTTCAGTATGGAGCTCATCGAGCAGTTTGAGAAGGAAAATAACTGCCAGATTATCCTCGACACCTTTGATTCCAACGAGTCGATGTATGCAAAGCTCAAGCTGGGTAGCTCCGGCTATGACCTGATCGTGCCAAGTAATTATTTTCTTGAATTGATGCATAAACAGCAGATGATTGAGCCGGTAGACTTCACGCTGGTCCCTAACTTCCAGTACTTCGATAGGCGCATATTTAAGCTCCTTAGCCCCCACATGGTACAGTATGGCGTGCCCTATATGCTTACCTATTCCGGTATTGCCTGGAGAAGGGATAAACTTGGCGCTATCGACCCAAGCTGGAGCATCTTTGGCAGTAAAGAGTACAAAGGGCGCATGACCATGCTCAACGACCTGAGAGAAGCCCTGGGGGCAGCTCTTCGCTACCTCGGCTATAGCGTCAACACCATAGACCTCAACCATCTGCAAGAGGCAAAGCAGCTACTTATATCGTGGAAAAGGCAGCTGGCAAAGTTTGAGAGCGAGCAGTACAAAAATGGCATTGCGAGCGGGGAATATCTGGTGGTGCAGGGGTACAATGGCGACATCCTGCAGGTGATGGAGGAGAATAAAAATGTCGATTTTACCATACCTTCCGAAGGGATGGGCGTTTCTATCGATTTTCTTGTGATCCCGAAGGGAGCAGCCAATCGCGAGCTGGCGCATCGCTTTATGAACTTTCTCTACAACCCTGAGAATGCCGCTAAAAACATGGACTTCACCTGCTTTTTGTGCCCTAACGTGGCGGCCTATGGCAAAATTAAGGAGCTGCTCAAACTGAATCTCCTGCCATTCCTCAAGGAAGAGGCTGTA
>JAFEGS010000075.1 GCA_018239705.1 Verrucomicrobiota bacterium
CCATTATTACGCTCAATACTGAGAACTGCCTCTCGAATTTCGTCGTCCCTCAACACAACTCTTGCTGATTGGCCCCCGAGCTGTTCTCTACCCGTTGGACGTGTATTCAAAAGTTTCATCAGTTCTACAAAATTTCCATGAAAAAGCTTGTTTCGTAGCTTGCGAAATTCCAGAAATTTTTGCTGTTCTTGCTGATCTAACATAGAACCGTAGGCTTGGTCTATGGCTTCTTCAAGATACTCAAGCTTACAATCCCAGTATTTATCAGACAGGGTGGCCCTTTTTTTACCGGCTCTTAATTTTGCATTCTCTCTTGCTACTATAGTGGCGAGCTCACGCCTCACTAATGCACTTAATTCACCTATGAGACGCATACGCACCTCAACCGCCATTGTAGCCCCTGCAACAGCGTCAAAACTTGCCTCTACATTTTCAACACTGCGAAGCATTGCCTCTATTTCCCCTCGGGTAAGTCCACTCGACATGACTACTCCTTCATTTTCTGTTCACATAAGTGAGTATTGTACATCAACCAGTTATTAATCGCTGAAATGACCTCCACAAGTGATTGAGGAAGATCGGCAGAAACCCTCCGTTGGTAGTCTTGCCATAACGGTTGTAGTATCTCCATTGCTTCAGCATCAAGGTTTAAAGGTATCCTGATATCGATCATGAAATTGTAGGAGCATCACAATGGGTACTATCTTCGAGAGTCCTAATACCATCGCTTATAGCCAAGAATGCGAAAAAACTGAACTCGCACTGGAAATCGAGCGCAAAATAAGACAGAATGGCCTCACTCACCAACAAACTGCAGTAATTTTGGGCATCGATGATGAGCAACTCTCCAACATATTCCGTCTTAAGCTCGCAGGTTTCTCAGCTGAAACATTGCTAAATTTTTGTGATACCCTGGGGAAAGGACGTTTCACAGTACCTAACAGAAAAGATTCCCTGCATGAACCATGATAGGCACCTGCCGCTGGCAGTCTTGGAGACTAGTGGAATAGCCCTGTTAATGCCCCGCACTTTGGAAAAGAAGGTCTTCCTTACTCATACACAAAGTTATATATAATATATGATAACTTTGTGTATGAGTAAGGCAAAATTAAAAAAATACTATACATCTCACCCTGTTCAGCGAGAATAGCAGCCATACCCCACATGTAACAGGGGCACCCAAGGATTGTAAGTGGGTACTTGTGTTACATACCCTGGTTCCAACACTTCAACTCCCTGCCCTGGTAAAAACAGCCTACTTGCCCTCAAAGCGGTGACTTGCTACGCTTGGTTCATGAAAAAATGGTTTATTGCCGATACGCACTTCTCCCACACAAACATCATCCGCTATGCACAGCGCCCCTTTGCCTCAGTTGAAGAGATGGATCAATGCTTAATAGCCAATTGGAATAGCTCTGTAAGTCCCGATGATCAAGTCTATTTTCTTGGGGACTTCGGCTTGGGCGATGTCGATCACCTCCATGCTATTTGCTCACAGTTGAACGGCCAGAAAATTTGCATCAGAGGCAATCACGATCGAAATGCCAGCTGGATGTATCGTGTGGGCTTCGCTATTGTTTTAGAATCGGCTTTCTTGAAGATTGGTCGGCATGTTGTGGAATTGATTCACATTCCCTCACAAGATCCACCAGGTCATTTTCAGCTCCATGGCCACGTTCATGACAAAAGACCGAGTAAAATTATTTCTAACCAGCTGAATCTCTGCGTGGAAGTCTGGAACTATAAGCCAATTCCTGAAAAAACTATTCTTGGCCTCTTGGACAAAGCATCCAAACATGATAGTATTGCTCTACAAGAAAGAAAAGTAGCTGACAAATAGCTAAAAAGGAAGATCCAATGAAGATGAGGATGTTGTGGTGATCAACAATATTGAATCCAAGGCCTTTATCCAGCTTTTCGAGCTTCCTCCTTATCGATCTGGAACACTTTCCGGGCTTACTTTTGGAGTGAAAGATCTCATCGATATCGCTGGTTACAAAACAGGGGGCGGTAATCCTACATGGGAAAATAGCCACCCTCCTGCCATTTGTCATGCTATTTGCGTAGAACAGCTATTATCCTATTTAGGATCTAGTTCTCTACTTTGTATGCCAACAGCTGCTTTACTGGCTCCCAAAAAAGGCTTGGTAGCGATCAACCCATCGGAGAGTTACTACCGACAAGCTCCAAGTTTTACCCCGATTGCCGGACTCGCCTCTCTCCCTCAGCTGAGCTTGCCTTATGGCTATTCAAGGACGGGAGTTCCTGTAGGCATCTCCTTCTTAGCTAGCCACTGGAATGATGAACTGTTATTCCAAGCTTTTAATCGCAGCCTCCCCAGTAGCACATGATGAACTACGGGCCAAGGGATAGTCCTGAAACCCCTCTACTCTCACCACGTCAACTGAGATCTAGCTGAGACATAGACATTTGTCCATAAGGAAGAGATTCTGCTTTGACGAAACCGCTTACTGCCATAATGACCAGCATAATAATACATGCTACTGTAATCTGAGGGCTCAACCCACCCACTAGCAGCAGACCAGCTCCTGCAGCAAGCGATAAGACATTGGTCAGGTGGCAAACGTGTGCTACTTTCCAGTTGGAATTCTGTGCAATACAAAATCCTAAATGCTTTATGATTCTTTCAGCAACAGTGATAGCGATAAATGTGGCTCCACCAGCTATTACAGGCCCATTTGTTACAGGTACTTTTTGCACATAACAATCAATAGCTCCGGCTAAAGCTCCGATAGCAAAGTTCACGATATAATCGCACATAAGTTACTCCAATTTCGTTTCGTATAGTAGTAGCTTATCCACCACTTTTATCCCATGTTAGTTGTAGGCCAATTTTGCTTCAACATGAATTTCAAACATGAGACCTTCCTAGATAGGGTGTGAGATATTATTCAACGCAAAGAAACTAAGTGGCAACTAATATATAAATCCCTTAAAATCTTATCCACAGTAGTTCGATAACGTTAATGAATGAAGGCAAGTAAGATGCAAACTCGTAAAACAAGAGAAAACTCGGCCCATAACCCCCTCTCACGCCCAAAAATATCGATATACATTGCAGCAAGCATTGATGGCTTCATTGCTCGTCAAGATGGTGGCCTTGATTGGCTTGACCGAGTCGGCGGATTTGACGAAGACTACGGCTTTCAAAACCTTATGAACAGCATCGACGCGTTGATCATTGGCCGCAAAACCTATGAAGTCGCCTCGACAGTACCAGATCCTTACCCAGGAAAGAGGGTTATTGTCCTAAGCAACAGCCTCCATTCCGTCAAAGAAGGCATGGAGCTCTATTGCGGTGATCTGGCTGTACTCGTCACTAAGCTGCACAAGGAAGGGATACAACATATCTGGGTCGATGGAGGAACTACTATCTCACAGTTTCTCTCCTCTCAAATGATTGATGCAATGACGCTATCGATCATTCCTGTGATTCTTGGGTCTGGGATTCCCCTCTTCAACGTGATAGGCAAAGAGATTCCTTGCCGTTTGGCCTCCTCACAGTCCTATCCAAGCGGTCTTGTGCAACTACGTTATGAAATAATCACGCAATTCGATGATTCTATAGATAAAATTTATTTTAAAATCATCGAATATGGCAGCCCCCTGTATAAAAAATCAGTAGCTCTTCGCGAAGAGCTTCTTCGAAAGCCCTTTGGGCTCTTTTTTACGCCGGAAGAGCTAGAGCAGGAAAAAGAACATGTTCACATAGCGGGGTTTCTGGGAGAAGAGCTATGCGCCACAGCCGTGTTAGTACCCGAAAATAATGAACTAAAGATGCAAAGAGTAGCTGTCAAAGGCCATTTCCAGAATATGGGAATTGGGACCTCTCTCCTGCTCTTCTCAGAACAATATGCGAGAGATCACGGATACAAAGCCATCTACTGCCATGCGAGAGACACTGCAATCCCCTTTTATAAAAAAAACAGATATGCCTTGGAAGGTGTACCGTTTGACGAAAATGGAATAGCTCATCACAAGATGAAAAAGTCCATTGAAGGTAGCGTATGAAAACTAAAGGAGCGACGATCTTCATCGTATATTTTTTCTTTTCTTTGCATTTTCTTGTGGGAGTTGAGCATATGGCACAAACAAATCAAAAAAACCGTCCTCAAGAGCCAAAGCCGCCCTTTCCTTACGTTGTAGAAGAGGTAATTTTCGGCAATTCCGAAATAGCACTTTCAGGCACGCTGACGCTGCCTGCAGCAACCGGGCCATTTCCTGCTGTCATACTGATCCATGGCTCTTCAGCATTAGACCGTGACGAGACGATCCTTGGCCATAAGCCCTTTCTCGTGATAGCAGACCATTTTACAAGGCATGGTATAGCCGTGCTTCGTTTTGATAAGCGCGGCGTCGGAAAATCCACTGGAGTGTATGAGACCGCAACGACAGAGGACTTTTGCGCTGATGTTGCAAAAGGCGTTGAATACCTGAAGTCGCGACCTGACATCAGAAACGGGCAGATCGGCCTTGTTGGCCATAGCGAAGGCGCGGTCATAGCGCCTATGCTCGCTGCACAATCAGACGACGCTCGCTTTCTTGTGCTGCTTGCTGGGCCCGGTGTAAATGCGGTGGAGAACTTCTGCCTGCAGGGAAGAGTACTCCACCTTGCAGATGGTGCTGAGGAAGAGATGATTGCCATCGATACGCAAATCAGAAAAATTTTTACAGGAATTATACGCAGAGAAGCCAATCGTGATCTGGCTAAAGAGCAGATAGACGAAGCGCTTGCACACTTCGTGTCAGGGTTAACTGAGCAGCAAAAAGCATGGGTTAAGACTCATTCTAGCACCAATGAAGCACTCATAGAACGATTTAATGCTCCATGGGGGCATTTTTTCTTCTCGTATGAGCCTGCTACCGATTTGAAGTGTATTACAATCCCTGTGCTTGTATTACATGGTGATCGTGATCTCGTGGTATCGTCAAAACACAACCTGCCCTTCATCGACAAGGCACTCAAAGAAGCTGGTAATAACGACTACACAATCATTGAACTGCCAAAACTTAACCATGGGTTCCAAGTTTGTGAGATTGGGTCGTGGGATGAGTATGAACAGATTGAAGAGACAATAGCGCCTTCAGTACTGCATATCATGACAGACTGGATACTGGAAAGAACAGTAAAAAAATAAGTACTCATATGGTCAAAATTGCAGCGTGTCAGCTTACACCCGCATCTGAGGTTGAAGCTCGCAAAAAACAGATGCACAGCTGGCTGATAAAGGCCGATGCAGAACACGTTGACTTTGTATGCTTCCCAGAGGGCTTTTTGACCGGCTACTATGCAGAGGCTGAGCAGGCATTCCAACACTCGATGGAAGTAGGAGATGCTGCTTTTAATGAATGGCTTGAGGCGCTTGCGAAGTACTCCTCAACCATTATCGTCGGCTTCAACGAACGAGAAGGCTCACACCTCTTCGACTCAGCTGCGATCGTTGAAAATGGAAAGCTGCTTGGAGTACAAAGGAAGCACTATCTCTACCACAACTACGTTACGCCGGGCACTTCCTTCACAGCTTTCACGAGCAAAGGCGTCACTTTTGGTGTTATACTCTGCCTTGATGCAAACTATTTTGAGCCGGCACGCTTGCTAGCGCTGCAGGGAGCTACTATTCTCTTTTCACCTATGTGTAATCGCGTGCCACTTAACCACCCCTATGCGACACGCCCCAGCTACTACAGCCATTTTGTTGCACGCGCCTTTGAAAACCGCTGCTGGCTTATTACTGCTGATTGGGTATGGCCGAAGGATGGCACCTCGATCTG
>JAFEGS010000076.1 GCA_018239705.1 Verrucomicrobiota bacterium
CGTAGACCCGGGCATAATTACAGCATACTCTATAAAGCCAGAATTTGAATATGCTGCTCGATTGGAAAACGCGGTCTTTTGTGCCTTAAGAAGAACATATAAGCAGATTTTTTACTACCATACGCAAAAAAAACAAGAAGTTGACTTTATTGTGCTAAGTGAGACGGGGCAGCTCGCACTGTATCAGGTGTGTCTCGACTTGTCAGAGGAAGAAACGCGGAAGCGAGAGGTGGAAGCCCTTTTGGTAGCCTGTCAGGAGTTAGAACAAAAAACTGGTTTTCTCATTACAGATGATCATGAAGAGACAATACATCTAAACGGCTCTACGATTCATTGCATCCCTTTTTGGCAATGGGCTTACAAAAACTTAAGCGAAAATGTAAAAAGTGATCATGTTGAAGATCCAGATTAAGTGCTTCAGCGCTCCTGAAGCGTATTAATAGGTAATTGACTAATGCTAGCACAGTTGGTATAAACATCTCGTTCTCGACAACATGTAATACTTTAAGGAGAAATAGAGATGAACTCACTCACAGTATATAACAGCAATGTAAGTGTAATAAATACAAGTCATTCTGTCTGCAATGCAGGCGACGCCCCTGGAAAAATGGCGGGCTCAATTGAGCGCGCACCCAACCCAGATCACCCTCTCCATATCATTGGAAGGAATGTGATCATGCCGTTCTTCGATACTGTTACTACCACGATAAGCTCCCTGTTGGAGAGCTGGAAATCTGGGCTCACATTTCCCGGCGCAAGCGCTTCACCAATACAAGCAATCGAGCCTCCATGCTGGTGGCCAGAAGGATCCTTTGCAAAAAGCTGCCAGGCGAACTGGAACAAGGTGTCATATAGCCCTATAGACAAAACATGCCTGTTCACAACGTACTGCAAATCAAGTGAAGCAGGGCTCAACTTCACCCCGAGAAGATCGGTCTTAGTAAAATACGTTGACCCCGGCCTTCAGTTCGAAGGAGAGAAACACCTGATCGCCTTTGAGAAGACCGACCCGGAATTTCATTCTTTTTTGAAGGCAATGTCAGCTGAGCCACATACCGATGAACTGCTGTCAAAAGCAAATTCATATCTGCACAAGCTCTACAAAGAACTGAGGGTTATCGACAAGCTCTTACAAGATCCAACAAATGATGCAACGCAGCAAGAGCTCTACACCGGCAAAAAAACTTCTATCACATTAAAGATAGAAGAAATTTTTTTAAGGCTTAAAGTAGGTGATGTTTTTACCCTTGACGAACTTCAGCGCCCCTTCAGTCTTATCTTCGAGGATCTACCCGCCGATGCCAATGAAGAGGTAGTAGAGGAGGTCAAATCCGAGGACGTTACCAATTCCGCTATTATGCTGCCAGATGCCCCACAGAAGAACGAAGCGAGTTCCACAGCGATCGCGCTGAGTGGCCCTTGCGTCGTGGCCGAAAATAAATACCCCGCTGACACCTTCCAGTCCTTCAGAAAGCTCGCCACAGTTACAGGTGGGATCATGGGTATTTCGAAAAAACCAGACGAGCTTACCCCTGTCATCGGAAAAGTTCTCGAGCATATCCAGCAAAATACAGATGTGAACAATAAGGTAGACATTGCGTTCGTGTTCAGTACTACTCGCAGCATGCAAAGTAATGTCGAAAATATGAAAACCAACCTATCTGAAGTTTTAAAACAGCGTGAAAAAAGGGCAAACATCGATTGTACCCCACTTAGCTATGCCATCCTCTCATACCGCAACATGGAAGATGAGTATCTGCATAGAGTCGATGCCGGTTTCACGAGTGATATCGACAAACTGGTTGAGAGCCTGAACAAAGTGAATACGAGTGATGCAGGAGATGAGCCTGAAGCAATCTTCGATGCACTCATTGCAGCTGAAGAGCGATTGGTATGGAGGAGGGATGCAAAACGGGTCGTCATCCTCATCGGTAATGCTCCTCCACACCCAAAAACAGCTGATGATCTCTACGATGAGCAAACGGTCATCGATTTGTGCACGCAAGATGAGGCAAAGCGGATTACTATCTACCCCATCATTGGCTGATCCTTTTTTAGGCAGATATTACCACTAAAAAGTTATGGCTGCATAAGCAGAGGTATATGCAGCCATAACTTTTAGGCAAGAAATTTATGGCTGCGTATACCTCTGCTTATGCAGCCATAAAAAATGCTACTCTAACAGCTCCATAATATCATAGGCATGAATGAAGGGGCTCCTCTTTCCATCTTGTCTTAATATAGAAATCCAAAAAGATAGAGCGGGATTTTATTGCGGTAGCCTATGGGCGTATTATCTACCGCTAAAAGTGAGTTTTGCATGTCCTTGACTTGGTTGTAGTCTTTGCCTTTACCACCAACTTCTATGAAGTAGTGGTTATCTACTACGAAGTCAGTCTCGGGATGAGTATCTACTCTGTGAAGGGAGGCGACTTGGTTTACAAAAAAGGTCTCGCGGACACCTCCTACTCCTGTATCACGCTTGAGAGAGCCATTGATCGCGTGGAGGAGGTTCGTGTTATTGAGGAAGATTTTGCCCGGTTTTCGAATAAGCTTCATGCCTTCTGCTTGTGGGTAGACATTCTGCAATAAACCTGCATGACCGAGGTATTCCAGGCAGTTGTAGATGACTTCCCTTGATGTGCCGATACTTGAACAGTACAGATGACACTTTGCCAGGAGACTGACCATTAAAAACTCACTTAAATAATTAAAAATTGAAATATATGTGTATTTAGTGTATAATTTTTTCTTTAACTTAAGGTTAAGGATAGATGATGTCTCTACTGCAGAGTCTCTTGGTTTCTCTTTTCTTACTTGTACCTCAGCACATGGTGCAATGCAGCGATACGAACATGAGGCAAATAGGTGAGTATACAGGCCTCAAAAAGCTAGGTAAAGGTGACCAAGGCAAGGTGTACAAGGCGTTTGATGATAATAAGAAGCAAGAGGTTGCCATAAAGGTCTTCTACACACCGTCTGAATTTGTAAAAGTTCATCCCGAGCTTGCCAATACGCTCGAGGCCCATTTTGAACAGGATGGCTCATCGAAGGCTGCTAATAGCGAATACAAAATCGGTCGCTCTATCAATCGGCATCCAGCCATTATGAAGATCTTTAAGAGAGTTGAAGAGTACTCAGTAGATGGTGAGAAGGTCACTTCACTTGTGATGGAATATGTCGACGGGAAACATCTCGATCAAATAGGTGATATAGCCTACTCAAAAAAGGTGGCCCTGCAGATTGCAAGAGAGTTTATAAGTGCGCTTCGCTACTCATTTTCCAAGGGCTATCTGCATGGCGACCTCTGGAGTGAAAATCTCTATATTGATCGAAGTAACCATCTGAAGCTAATTGACTTAGGGAGCTACGATCCTTTGCCGAAGTTGCGACAAGGCGAGCCTTCGAGAGGACTATATAGTACCTATCATAGAGTCATCATGCGTATGCTGGAGCTGATCATTCAGAAAGGAAAGTTTCGCGAGCATGAAAAAAGAACACTTGTCCGTTCATTAAACGAAGTGAGCAAAAACAGCCCAGAGATTCAACTTGCGCAGGAGTCAATCTCGCAGATTGATAAGATCCTGGAGCAGCTCGACGACGTACTTTTACAAGCAACTGGTGGGTAACGAATAGCCTGTTACGAGCCCTTCATAGGCCTTTAATTGAGAATGAAAAATGAGGCTGTGACCAATGTCACAGCCTCACACGCAACTGTTTGCTTAGTTGTCGTACATAGCATGCTTTGTCAGACGATTTATTCGTCGAGGCTTAACAGGAGCTTTTTTTAGCATAGGAGCAGCAACTGCTGCACCTTTGCTTGCAACTGCTGTAACTGCGCTTGGGCTGCTCGGAATCGTATCAAAACCACCTACAGGAACTGTAAAGAGTGGGTTTGAACATGGAATCTGTTCTACCAATTCATCTATTGTTTTGGCATCGATTACGCCGCCAAAATAGTTAAAAGATAGTCCATCTTCATAATTGCGGCAGTCATACCAGCCAAACACGAGATTACCGGTTTTCTTATCCAATGCCATTGAAGGGAACCCGCGGTTGTTTTTGCGCGATGTGTTCAGCTTAAATGGATTGGACCAGGTGAGACCGTTGTCTCTTGAAATGAGAAAGTAGATCTCGCTATTGTTAGATAAATCCGGATAAGGGGCATTTAATATAACATAGAGAGCGTTACGCTTTTCATCGTAGAGGTTGGTCTGTACAGATTGGAAGAATCCATACACAGGTTCAGCTTCCCATACAGGGAAATAGATCGAACTCTGTAAGGTATTAAAGCGTATAACACCAAACGGACCGGCATTGTTTTCATCTAGAGGGCCAGGAGATTTGAAAACCATACGGTTGTTTGTAAAGCCGCCAGGGAATGGATAGGCTGCAGGGCTTAGACCCGCTGCTTCACCATAGAGCCACACTCTGCCATCTTCAGCAGCTGTGATACTAGCTGTGAAGATGTTATTAGCAAGCTCTGGCAAGAATACCTGTTCTGGCGTACCCCAGGTGCCTAGTCCCGTTACCGGAATGAACGCGCGCGATGGATAGCCATTGCTTCCACCCAGAGCGTATTCTGGGAAGTAGTCGACAACCATCTGCACTCCATAATTGCCCTGACCATCTCCACCAAAGCAAAGGGATGGATAATCGTAGAGGGCTATAGGATTTGTGTCATCATACTCAAATGTATAGACAAGCTCCCAGTTTACGCCTTTGTCGATACTTACCATAATGAATGGCACGTTTACCAAGTTGCCAGTGTTATCAAAGAAATTTGACGCCATGTACCAGAGGTTGCCAAATTTATCGGCGCGCACTCCCGGCACATCTCCGGCACCACCCGGAACACCCGGAGCGGCGAAGCCAGTAGGCTGGACGTTGGTTGGACCATTGATTGGCCATGTTTTACCACCATCAAATGAAACCGCAGCGCATAGTACCGCACTTGCGATACCAGGTGTGAGTGGCACAGAGTGGAGAAGATTGTAGGAGATAACGATATTGTCCTTATCTTTTCTATTAATAGAGATAGCCGTATCCCAAACATACTTGTTGTTTGGCAAACTATCAGGCAAGGGTAAGAATTTTGCCTCTCGCATTTTCAGCTTGCCATCTTTGACTTCGCCAATAGCATAGGCCAAGTTCATAAGATTTGGATTGTCTGCAGCATCTGGGATGTTGGAGTTATCCGCCCATGCAAAGGCAACGACATTATCAAAGGCGTCGTTTACGTGGTGGTCACGAACCTCATCACCACTACCCCTGTTTATCGGTACGCCACCATACTGTGCAACGTTAATAGCACCTTTGCTAATTTGCGTGTTCTCGCAAATACGCGTTTTATAGTGTTCAACAAGGTAGGTTACATCTGTTGCTACCAGCTGTTGTGTGCCTGGTGGAATAAGATTGCCAAGCTTGCCGGTTCCTTCGACAACAATGCCTCCAGCATTTGTTATGCGGAGTATATAACCTGCTTCCGGCGCATTGTATACCACACCTGTTACAAAAGGAGGTGTAGGATTTTGAATATCAGGTGTGTATTCGAATGGAATATTTTGGCCATTGTTTGATGGGCCAAAATAGGAGCGAGGCATTACATCCTTTGGACGTAAATGTCTAGGTAAAAAGCCATCTTTTGTGTACAAGTAGCCACCATTTTGTGGAGGTGGTAAGTAGAGAGCGGATCCCGGAGGCGCTCCTGGTTCAGAAATTGGATTGCTTAGTTCGTAAAGGTTATTTGCGAAGGGACCTGTTTCAAAAGCAATGGTTGGCAATTGGAGCGTG
>JAFEGS010000077.1 GCA_018239705.1 Verrucomicrobiota bacterium
CATGCTTGCGCTGCTCAATGATATCCCGATTATGACGATAGCTTACGACCGTACGAACCTGCCCAGTACACCTGTCCGCTGGGATATGCATCGCGTGATCACCATGGCCTTAGTTCTAGGAGGCATCGGGCTCATAGAGACCTTTCTTTTGCTTGTGCTAGCAGATTCAGTATTTCAGCTGCCCTTCGCACAGCTTCAGTCAATTATTTTCCTTAAGCTATCGTTAGCAGGGCACGTGACCCTCTTTATCGTTCGTGCCAGAAAATGGTTTTGGCAAAAGCCCTACCCGGCACCAATCCTTCTCACAGCTATCTTAGGTACACAAGCTATCGCAGCCTTGATCGTTGGCTTTGGCTTTCTCGTAACACCAATTCCATGGTCTTACGTGGGCATCATCTGGCTCTACTGCCTGCTCTGGATGTTTGTCGAAGATGGTGCAAAGGTCCTTGTTGACAGCCATATGGCACACGCAGTTGAAAGACATCAAAAATTCATTAGGGTAGCAAAGGGACTTACTCCGGTAAAATCGCATAATGGTAGAGCGCTGGAAATTGTAAAGAAGCTAGCAATGATTTTCTTGGCTGTCTATTTGATTGCACCGGGAGCTTTATCGTTTGTCGGAGTGGCTTTGCCATATGTAGGTCAAGCGATCTTGCAGTCAATCGGCATTATCTCCGGCATTCTCATGCTTGTTTCTATTACTACGTTTAGGGCAGATCGATAGGTTTTTTCTCCGGCAGTTCAGCTTTTTTTTCTTCGGATGGAGGCTTCACCTCAGCTTGTACTGTGGGCTGTGGAAGAGGAGTGAGATGGAAGAGATTGTTCATGCCCCCCCTACGTTTGAGTATGGGAGAGATTTTCCAGAATAGCCAACTGAAGCAGGCGATGAGAACAACGAGTAAAATAATAATTGAAATGATAAGCAGCTGCAGTTTTCCGGCAGAGGTTGTTGCTACGGTAAAGCCAAACACCTGAGTATATTGTTGAGGGGCAATGCGAATGACTGTAGAGACGGGAATAGCAAAGGATGCCTTAATGGGAATCACCGTCACATGGTCATACGTTAACCCCGATACAGCACCGGCCACAAGTCTTCTAATCTTTGAGATAAGATGTGAGTTTGGGTTATCCAAAATACCTGTATGTTTTACGAACACAGAGGCGGTAATTGGTGGGAGTTTCGCATTTGGGTTGAGAGCATTTTGTTGTGGAAAAGAGAGCTGCACTTCAACATCGACGATGCCATCTATTTTACGGATCATATTGGCGATTTCATCTGAAAGACCCTGTCGATAGCGGATTTTTTCTGCGATATCAGAGGGTACAAGTCCGGTATTTGTAAAGAGGTCTAAAAGATTTGGGCCTATTGTACGTGGCAGGCCATTTTTGGATAAGAGCGCCATCGCTCTTTCCCCATCTTCAGAAGGTACGGCAATATCCCACAGTACCTCTGCGTGTCCTGCGCCCATGCTGCCCGCTTTTTCCTGGATTTTCTGTGCGACGATTCCATTTCGATCTAAAAGGACAAGTATTTCATTTGCATCTCTCTCATCCACGCCATTTACAATGGTTTTCGTCGTTTGACAGGCACACACCGCAAACAGTAGCACAAGGGCATATAGAAGTCTGGACATCGCTTTATTCCTCAATATTTTCTTGAACATGTGTCTTTTCGGTCTCTTCAGGTGGTTTTTGTTCTTCAGGTTGTACCTCTTCCGGTATTTCAACTTCCTCTTTAATCGGTTGAAGGCTAAAAAGCACGAGCATTCCCCCTGCTTTTTTTGCTATGGGCTGGATCTTCCATACAAGCCACACAATGCCAAACAAGAGAACACACATGATCAGGAAGAGTATAAAGAAGGTTATCTGAAATGCCTTAAGAGTGGACAGAGCAAGTGTTAAGTCCCACACCTGAATAGAAGGCTCTTGTGGTTGCGTTGTGGAAGGAAGTGAAAATTGAGCTCGATCGGTAATGAGTGTGACATTGTCGTAGGAGAGTCCGGAAACAGCACTTGAGACAAGTCGTTTAATTTGATAGGTGAGATAGCTGTTTGGATTGTCTAAAATGCCATTGTGTTTGACAAAGACTGTAGCTTTGATGGGTAGTGTTGGAGCATTAGGATTCAAAGGGTTTTCTTCGGGAAATGAGATAATGACATCTGCGTCAATGACACCATCAATTCTACGAATCGTGTTTGCAAGTGTTGTAGCAAGTCCTGCTTCGTAGCGTATTTTTTGCGCTGTATCTGAGGGTACAAGACCATTTTGAGAAAAGAGCTCAAGAAGGTTTGGGCTATGCTTTCGTGGAAGACCATTGGCAGAAAGAAGTGCCATGGCATCCATTCGATCAGCCCCATTCACCTCGATATCCCATAATACGGCCTTATTCGCACCACCTCCGGGCCCGCCTGCTGCTTGAGCAATCTTGTAGGCAGGAATATTGTCCTTAGCTAAAAGAACGAGTATTTCATTGGCCTCTTGCTCATTTAGCCCGTGCACAATTGCACTGTTCGATGCACAGCCGGTGAGCAAAAGCATGAGAATGGTTATAAGGGTCATGGAGATTGCTTTCACATTCTTTATCATCAAATTTTCCTTTTCGGAAGGTGTGCTATGAATACTCATGTGCAGGCTAACTTTGTACGTTTATCCATGTGGCACCCTATGTTATGCATTGGTTGCCTTTTTACTGTTTATAATTTTTTTTATCCGCACTGTCAAGTAATTATTTTTTAAAGCATTTGTATACCATTTGAGAGCTTGTAAAAAATCTGTACGATGGTATATGGCTTGAGGTTATACGCCCCTCGGGTAGTAAAGGGACTTGCATGAAAAAGAAATTTGACCCTGTCAGTTTTGGGTATGTAATGGCTACAGGGATCATTTCGATAGCCTTCAAGCGGCTGGAGTGGCCTTCCCTGTCCATACTTTTCTTGCTGTTAGCTCTGATAGGCTATGTGATCCTCAATGTGCGAGCCTGTTGGTCATTCAGCATCCTGATGAACACTGTTTTAGATCCCCAAGCACTCTTTAAGTGGTTTACCTTTAGTGCCGGAACGAATACGCTCGCTACGCGCTTGACGATGGAGGGGTGGTACCAGAGCGGCTATTGGCTTGCTGTCCTTGGTTCAGTTTCTGCCTGTATCTTCCTCTATTGGAATTTTTTTCGTCTTTTTCAGACAGTTGAGTCGATCCAATCAATAAGTCCTCTGTGGCTTTTAAAGGCCATTGCCTGTAATTCTGTGGGCATTGCAATCACAACGCTGTGGGCTTGCGGCGAAATTTCGCATCCACTCTATCTTGTGATAGCGGTGGGCTTTTGGACTTTTGGATTCTTTATTTACCTATTGCTTATGTCTTTGAATATGTACAGAATGTTCTTTTTGCCTTTTGAGGGGAGCGATATCAGTCCTGCCTACTGGACATGCATGGGAGCAGCAGCCATTTCAGTGTTTGACGCAAGTAATATTGTCACTCTGCAAAATGTACCTGAATTTTTAACGAGCATCCGCCATTTCCTGCAGGGGATGATTCTCATCTTATGGCTATGGGGTACGGCTTGGCTGCCTATTTTGTGTTTCATGGGTTTTTGGAAGTATATCTCATTTAAGATGCCCTTTGTGTATGAGCCGTCGCTTTGGGCCATGGTCTTTCCTTTGGGCATGTATACGGTTGCCTCTCATGCCTTGCCGGCGAGCATTTTGCTGCCCGTAGCACCGGCCTTTGTCGATACCTTTTTAGGTTTGAGCATCGCTACCTGGCTGATGTCGGCTTCTCTGCTACTGTTTAAGCAAGAAAAAGAAAAAGATACTATGTAAGGTTTATGCCGAATACGTTTTCTCCGTAGCGAAATCCTCCTTGAAAATCAAGATTCCGCCAAAATATTGCATAATTTCAGCGAAAAGTCAGAAAAAAGACACGATTTCGCTGAAAAATGCTTAATTTTTAGCGGAATCTATGTTTCCTCGAGTGAGTTCATAAGGCCTTCTTAGCTACTGTACATCTCTTCGATGAGTGTGTTGTAGCGCTTCACTATTTCCGCTCTGCGCAGCTTAAGGGTTGCTGTCATTAGGCCATTGGCTACAGAAAACTCATCGGCAATAACCTTAAATTTCTGTACCTGCTGCGCCTGTGAATCGGCTTGCCTGTTTGCACGCTCAATTCCCTTTTTCAGATATTCCTGAACGAGGGGATCTTGGCTTGCCTCTTGAGGCGTTTTTGCGTGCGAGCCAAGCTTTGCAAGCTCTGCTACAACGCTCTGTGCAAGCATCTCAGGGTTGTCTTGTTCTGTCTTCAGGGTGAGGAGGCATGTCAAATAATTCTTATTATTTCCTATCACAACAGCCTGGGAGACAATGCTGAGCTCTTGCTGGATCTTCTGTTCAATCCGCACAGGAGGGATGTTTTCGCCTCCGGACGTCTTGAGGAGCTCTTTCAGCCTTCCTGTGATGTACAGGTTGCCACTTCCGTCAAGTTTACCTATATCGCCGGTGCGGAAGTAGTTGTTATCGTCGAAGGATTCTCGTGTAGCGCTTTCGTTCCCCCAGTAGCCGTGGAAGACATGTCTTCCCGAGAGGCGTATCTCGCCTTCGCCATTTTCATCTGGCTCTGCAATTATAAGGTCAGTTCCGGCCAGGGCCTTTCCACACGATCCTATTGGATGGTCGTCGACATCGCCAAGTGTTGCAGGGCCGCTACATTCACTTGAGCCAAAGAGGTCGATAATATGGATGTTGAGGCCGGTGAAAAACTGAGCTACCTTAGGGTCTAGAGGAGCAGCACCGCTCGCAGCAATGCGGCAGGCATCGAGTCCTAGCGCCGCTTTCACCGGTGTGATAATCACTTTATTGAAGAGCGCTCCAATTGTACAGTCTACTACACTCTTCACAAAGCTCTCAAGGGAGGAGCTGGAGCTGCTCTTTGTCCAGCTCGTGATGCGTGTAGCTATGTCAAAGAGCATCTTTTTATGCCAAGGAGCATCGGCTAGCTTTTCTTCAATTCCCTCCTTGAACTTTTCCCACACGCGAGGAACTGCCAAAAAGCAGGTGGGCCTTGCCTGTGTGATGTGCTGTTTGAGGTTATTGCCTTTCAAGGCAGTAGGAGGGGCAATGTCGATTTTGTAGCCAAACAGGATGGCTGCAATACAGTCGATCTGCTGCGCTGCGATATGGCTGAGAGGTAAATAGCTGATTCCATTGTCGCGATCGCTCAAGCCAAACTTTTCGCCTGCTCGAGAGGCTGTCCAGGTGAGGTTGTCGTGCGTGAGCGCCGCAGCTTTAGGAAGGCCTGTCGTCCCGCTGGTGTAGATGAGCGAGCAGACATGATCGGTATGTTGCTTACTCATCCTGCTCCTGAGCTTTTCGTCAGAGATGTTTTCGCCTTTTTGCATAAACTCATCCCAGCTTAAAACTGGGGCCTTGATGCCCTCTTGGAACCTTTCATCTTGCACTTTGTTCCAGACCACAAAGCACTTAATAGGAGTTGAATAGCAGTTTACGTATTTTGCGAGCTGTTTTTCATCTTCGACGACGACGATTGCTGCACCGCTATTGACCACAGCGTGCTTGCTTGTTTCGGGATTATTTGTCGGGTAGACTCCTGCGGAAATGCCTCCTGCGAGTATGGTGCCTATATTTGCAAAGAGCCAGTGTGAAGAATTGGAGCCTTGGATCGCTACAGCTGTCTGCGGCTTGACTTTCATTGCAATAAGAGATTTCGCAAAGGCTTTGGCCTGCTGGCCGTACTGCTCCCAGGTATAGGAAATCTGGTCGAA